>NZ_JAATOS010000945.1:0-681 GCF_011806505.1 Salipiger sp. HF18
TGCATCAGGCAATCCGGATGCTCGGCCCAGAGCGCCCCCAGCGCCTCGAGCTGCGCCACGGTCGAGGTGGGCGAGAAGCGCGGCGTGATGACGTAGGAGGCGCGGCCGGTGCCGTGCCAGCGCCGCAGCAGCGCGAGGCTTTCGTCATAGGCGCATTGGGCGGTGTCGCGCAGCCCCTCGGGCGCGGTGTCCCGGTCCATGCAGGTGCGGCCCGCGAAGACCCGCATTCCGCGCGCTTCGGCGGCCTCGAAGAGCGCGTCGACCGAGGCCGGGTGGATGGTGCAGTAGGAACAGACCGAGGTCGTGCCATGGGCCAGCAGCAGGTCGAGATACCGCGCCGCCACGTCCCGCGCGTAGGCGGGATCGGCAAAGCGCATCTCCTCGGGGAAGGTGTAGTGGTTCAGCCAGTCGATCAGCCGCTTGCCCCAGCTCGCGATCATGCCGGTCTGCGGGTAGTGGGCGTGGGCGTCGACGAAGCCCGGCAGGATCAGCCCCTCGCCATGATCCACCACCTCGGCCTGCGGGTGCGAGGCGCGCATCGCGTCGGCGGGGCCGAGCGCCAGAACCTTGCCATCCTCGACCGCCAGCCCGCCGCGCCGCTCGTGCCAGACGGCGTCGTGGCCCTCGTCGAAGGGCGAGCCGTCGAAGCTCAGGATCTGTCCGAGATGCAGCGTCGCCATG
>NZ_JAATOS010000946.1:0-681 GCF_011806505.1 Salipiger sp. HF18
TGCGCCGCCCGGCCGGACGAGCGCATCGTGGTCAAGGTCTACGCCCCCGCTTGGGCCGACAAGGCCCGCGCGCAGGTCGCGCGCCAGCGGGCGGTGGTGACTGCCCTGCCCGACGCCGCACCCGAGGTGCTGTTCTTCGACGAGAGCAGGCTGGTGCTCGGCATGGCCTACGCCGATGGTCCGAGCCTCTCGGCGCTCTGGCCGCACCTGTCGGAGGCCGACCGCGCGACGCGTCTGCAGGCGGCGGGGCACTGGCTGCGGCGGCTGCACGGCACCAGCCTCGAGCCGCACCCCTTCCGTCCCAAGGGCCAGCTCGCGTGGCTGCAGAAGCTCATCATGCAGCACGAGTTCGGCGGGCGGCTCATCCCCGATGTCGGGCAGTTCCGGCTCGAGGGCGCGGCGCTGGCGCGTTTGCGGCGGCAATGAACGGCAGTGCCCCGCCGTCACGCGCGCGTGTGTTTTGACCGGGGGCACGGGACGGTATAAGGGAAGCGGCAATCCCTGAAAGGCGGCTACGTGACTCGGTTCATTCTCTCATTCCTCGGCGGTATCTTCAGCATTGTCACAATGGGCGTGATGATGGCCGCGCTGACCATCGGCGCGGTGTTCTGGATGTACGGCCGTGATCTGCCGAGCCACGAGAGCCTGGCGCAGTACACGCCGCCGACGATCAGCCGGATC
>NZ_JAATOS010000947.1:0-680 GCF_011806505.1 Salipiger sp. HF18
AAAGCGTTGATTTCACGGAAGCACGCCGGTGCATCGATGCAACATCATGCCGGGCGACAGGCTATGGGAGCCACCGCACAGAAAGAGTGGACACCGTGCGACAGGCCAAGGAGCTAGCCGGGCGGCATTCAGCCACCGGTGTGGCTCATGTGGCGCGAGACACGGCCGTCGACGGTCTGGCGCGAATAGTCGAAGTCGTGGCCCTTGGGCTTGTGCTCGATGGCGTTGCGGATGGCCGTCTCGAGCGGGGCGTCGCTGCCGGGGTGGTTGCGGAGCGCGCTGCGCAGGTCGGCGTTGTCTTCCTGGCCGAGACACATGAAGAGCTCGCCGGTGCAGGTGACGCGCACCCGGTTGCAGCTTTCGCAGAAGTTATGGGTGAGCGGGGTGATGAAGCCCACCTTCTGGCCAGTCTCCTCAAGCCGCACGTAGCGTGCGGGCCCGCCGGTGCTGAGCGGCAGGTCGGTGAGCGTGTACTGCTCGGCCAGACGTGTGCGCAGGTCCGAGAGCTTCCAGTACTGGTCGAGCCGGTCCTCGTTGCCGATGTCGCCCATCGGCATGACCTCGATCCATGTCAGGTCCATATCACGCGAGGCACACCATTCCGTGATGGCGAAGAGTTCGTCCTCGTTGAAGCCCTTCAGCGCCACGGCGTTCAGTTTCACCCGAATCCCCGCCGCCTG
>NZ_JAATOS010000948.1:0-679 GCF_011806505.1 Salipiger sp. HF18
GATGGCGGTCTCGAGATCCGGGTGTTCGACCGCCTGGATCAGCCCGAGGTGGCGCTCGGGCAGGGTCAGGTCGCCGCGCCGGGGCAGGGCGCCCAGCACCGGCAGGCCGGCGCGCTCCATGCCGAGCCGGGCCAGCCGCTCGTGCCGGGGCGAGGCCACACGGTTCAGGATCACCCCTGCGAAGGGGAGGCCGGGCAAGTAGTCGCGGAACCCAAGCGCGGTGGCGGCGGCGCTCTGCGCCTGCCCGCTCACGTCGATCACCAGCACCACCGGCCAGCCCATGGCCTGTGCGGTCTCGGCGCTCGAGCCGAAGCCCTGCTGCCCGCGCGTGGCCACCCCGTCGAAGAGCCCCATGGAGCCCTCGGCGACGCAGATCCCGGCGCCCTCTGCCTGCGCGGCAATGGCCTGCCAGAGCGACGGCCCCATGGCCCAGCCGTCGAGGTTGAAAGACGCGCGCCCGCTGGCGGCGCGGTGAAAGGCCGGGTCGATGTAGTCGGGGCCCGACTTGAAGGGCTGCACCGCGAGTCCGTCCTCGGCCAGTGCCCGCAGCAGCCCCAGCATCACCGTGGTCTTGCCGGTCCCCGACGATGGGGCCGAGATCAGCAGGCCCGGCACCTCAGCCATTGCCGCCACCCTCCGCCTCGGGGGTCCAGCCGCGCCACGGGCTTTCCGCGCTTTG
>NZ_JAATOS010000949.1:0-678 GCF_011806505.1 Salipiger sp. HF18
GGGCACCCAGCACGACCCGCTCGACGAACTCGAATCCCTCAAGGAGAACGCGTGATGGACCCCGTCACCATCGGCATCCTGTCCCTTGCCGCGCTGCTCGGGCTGATCATGCTGCGCGTCCCGATCGCCGCCGCGCTGATCGGCGTGTCCTTCGTCGGCATCTGGGCCGTCGCCGGCTTCCGCCCGGCCTTCTCGATGCTCTCGACCATTCCCTACACCACCTCGGCCAGCTGGACGCTGTCGTCGATCCCGATGTTCCTGCTGATGGGCTACATCGCCTATCACTCGGGGCTGACCCGGGGCCTGTTCGAGGCCGCGCGGGTGTGGTGGGGCTGGCTGCCCGGCGGGCTCGCCATCGCCTCGCTGGCGGGGGCCTCGGGCTTCGCCGCGGGGTCGGGCTCGTCGGGGGCCTGTTCCGCCGCTATCGGCCGCATCGCGGTGCCCGAGATGGCGCGGCAGGGCTACGACCTGCGCATCGCCACCGGCTCGGTCGCCGCGGGCGGCACCATCGGGGCGCTGATCCCGCCGTCGATCATCCTGATCCTCTTCGGCATCCAGGCGCAGGTCTCGATCAACGACCTGTTCCTCGGCGGGCTCTTCGTCGGCCTCGCCTCGCTGATCTTCTACATCGGCGCGGTGCTGGTGGTGTGGTGGCGCAACCCCGCAGCCCTGCCGCCG
>NZ_JAATOS010000950.1:0-676 GCF_011806505.1 Salipiger sp. HF18
AATTTCGGCAGCTGCCCGGTGCCGTACATCATCTCTTCGCGCACCAGCACCGGGGTCCAGGTCTCGGTGAGGCCGTTCTCCTCGACATGGGTGTCGAGCATGAACTGTGCGAGTGCCCGGTGGATGCGCGCCACGGCGCCGGAGAGCACCACGAAGCGGGCGCCCGAAAGCTTGGCGGCGGTCTCGAAATCCATGCCCTTGACCACGCCGGGAAGCTCGTAATGCTCCCTGGGCGTGAAATCGAGCGTTGCGGGCGTGCCCCAGCGGTGGATCTCGACGTTGTCGGCCTCGTCGGCGCCATCGGGCGTGTCGTCGAAGGGCAGGTTGGGCAGGCCCATGAGCAGCTCGGCGAGCTGCGCGTCGAGCTCCTTGGCCCTGGTCTGCATCTCCGCGACCTCGGCCTTCTTCTCGCCCACCAGTGCGCGCAGGCGCTCGAACTCGGCCTCGTCGCCGCTGGCCTTGGCCTTGCCGACTTCCTTGCTGGCCTTGTTCTGCTCGGCCTGAGCGGTCTCGGCGGCGTGGATCGCGGCGCGGCGCTCTTCGTCCATCGCGAGGATGGCCGGCGATTGCGACGGCATCCCGCGGCGAGACAGCGCCGCGTCGAATGCGGCGGGGTTTTCTCGGATGGCGCGGATGTCGTGCATCGTCCCTTGTCCTTCTTTTCGGGTGCGAGTCG
>NZ_JAATOS010000951.1:0-676 GCF_011806505.1 Salipiger sp. HF18
CCGAAGCCGGCTTGCCCGCGGCATGGGCCACCGCTTCCTGCTCGTCGCGTCGGCTGAGCCAGGTCGCAAGCGCCACGCGGGCAGGGGGCGAGAGCGGCACCATCCGCTCCTTGCCGCCCTTGCCGCGGATCAGCAGCATGCGCGGTTCGCCGCGCGCCGCCGAGACCGGCAGGGTCACCAGCTCGGTCACCCGCATGCCGGTGGCATAGAGAAGCTGCATCAGGCAGGCGTTGCGCAGACGGTCGTCCTCGGTCCGGCCCTGCGAGGCGGCGGCCTCGATCAGTCGGTCGACCTCTTCGATCGAGAGCGTCTTGGGCAGGCGCTTGGGCTTGCCGGGGCCCGAGATCTGCACGGCCGGGTTGTCGCTGCGCAGGCCTTCCTCGAAGGCGAACCGGTAGAGCTGCTTGATCGACGACAGCCGCCGGGCGCGGGTCGAGATCGCCAGCCCCTCGGCCTCGCAGGTCACGAGGTAATCCTCGACATCGGCGCGCTGCGCGGTGTCGAGCCCGGCGCCCCGGGCCGTGAGCCAGCGGGTGAAGTCCGCGAGATCGCGGGCATAGGCGGCGGTGGTGTTGTCGGCGGCGCCGCGTTGGGCGGCCGGCGCCTCGAGAACCCCGCCGATCCAATGTGCGGCGTTCATCGCAACGCGCCTTCATCCTCGAGGATCAGCAACTGG
>NZ_JAATOS010000095.1:0-12654 GCF_011806505.1 Salipiger sp. HF18
CCGAAGATCGACGATGACCGCCAGCCTCGCGATCAGCTACGCTCGCGGCTTCCTACACCACGCCGCGGGGCACTATCTTCGGACCCCGTCTTGGCCTTCGAGATTGCTGCGTGCGGGTGGCACATTGATCGTCGCCGGGCTGGGCGTCGGCGGGCTGGCCGGTGACCTTTCCTGGATCGATGCGGACCGCGTCGTGCGGCTGGCTATGCAGGCGGATGGCGGCGGATCGTCGGTCCACTGGTCACAGATCACCGTCTTCCTCGGCATTCTCCTCGCGGCTGCGGGGGGTGTCTTTGGTGTGATCGATCACATCGCTGACCGGCGGCAGCTCAGAAAGCAGAGTGTCGTTGTCCTAGAGCACCGTGGGCTGCACCAGACTATTGATACCCCCCTTGCCTCTGCCGTACCGAACCGCCTGAAAGGTCGTATAGATGTCCTGCCAGTTGACCACCGGCAGTCGACCTTCACGAGTCAGATCAGCAGTCCCGAAGATGCACTCTCGCAGATTGCCGGGTTGCGGCAACAGCTTCGTCAGAAACGTGAGGCGGCGGGTCCTGGCGACGTCAAGATGGTCTACGGCGGCATGGCCCCAGTTCCGCTGACGTTTCTGACCGGTATGATGGTTGGCAATGAAGCCGGCCTCACTGTGATGGACTGGGATCGTTTCGCAGAAAGGTGGCGTGAGCCCGATGGTGTGGATGACGGAGATCGCTTCACCGTAGCCGGACTTGAGGAGCTGCAAGACAAAACCACGGAGGTCGCATTGGCCGTCGCTGTTTCCTTCCCATCGGATGAGGATGGTATCCGGGCGACCCTCGGTGACGTGCCGCTGATTCGCCTTGCTCTGCCAAGTCTAAGCACAACGGCGCACTGGTCTGCTGACAAACAATCGGCCATGTCGCTAGATTTCACCGATCTGTTGGGTAATCTGATGGCGAAAGGTGTCAAGCGCATTCACCTATTCATTGCGGCCCCTAATAGTGTCGTATTTTCTCTCGGTCGGCATCTTGATGACAGGCTGCATCCCGAGGTGCTGGTCTACCAGTACGAGCGCTCGGCATCGCCACCATTTCCATGGGCGGTGAAGATGCCGACCCATGGGCAGAGTGCCGCGCAAATCGTCAGAAGTGGCGCGATACCAATTCCCGCCGCGATCACCTGACCATTTACTCGTGTCTTGCAGCACGCAGGGAACAATTGGTCGAAAAGCATATCGGCTCAAACGAGGAACGCTACGTGCAATAAACTCCCGTGCGGACCCCTCACGATACTGAAGGTCCCTTTCGGGTGTTGCTAGGCGCGGACAGTACCGCGCTGCCACAAATCCGCTTCCCGCCCCTAATGTACTGACCCAGCGGAATTTTTTTCAGGTTAAGCCGCTAATCTGAATGCCTCGACAGGCGCACACATATTTAAGGCCCAAACGGCAGAGAAGTCGTGCGAGCGCCGAGTGCTGCCTGCAGTTGGATCATGGGGTCACATAGCGGAAGAAACGTTTTCAAGATAGTTCGTTCCCGTGCTCCACATCATGCCAGTGCTTGTTCAAGGGCAGTCTTGAAGCCCTATTTATGATGTCGGAAACCTGCACGGGACGGAAGCCCCACTGGTCGACGCCGACGTTCACGCTGTTGCGGGAGCCGGGCCATTGGTCGTAAACATGGCCGAAGAGCTGCAAAGCACTCCGCCGAGCGCCATTCCATGTGATCATCGGGTAGTGACACAGAACGAGGCTTTGATCGCCGTCCTTGATCTCTGCCATGTACTCGGTGCTGGCCCAAGGTAGCGAAATCACCGCTTCATCATCGTGGTTGCCGATGATCAGGTGCTTGCGCCCGGGGAGGCTATGAAACCAGCTTTCGAACTGGGCTATGTCCTCGGCGCGTCCGAACGCGAAATCCCCCAGGATCCACAGATCATCGTCATGACGGACGCAGGCCTGGAAGTTTGCGATCAACGCGGCGTTCATCTCGGTTGTCGAGGCAAACGGGCGCTTACAGAAGTCGATGATGCGATGATGGCCGAAGTGCAGGTCGGCCGAATACCAGTTGGCCAAATTTATGCCCTCCGCTTTCGTCTGAATCCGTCCCAGACATTGGCATGTGACTGCACAAAATCCGAGCACCTCTTTTGGTGTGGCGCGGGGTTCCCGATGCCGTTTTAAACCTTCGTTGCCCCGCCAATGTCCAATGTGAAATCGCCATCTGACATTCCGAGGGTAATGTAGGTTAAGTGTCAGGACTAATTAAGACTTCTGCAGACAAGGGCCCCATATTCCCCTTGCAAGCTGCTCTGGAGGCTTCCTAGAATCGGTTCAGGTCGGGAAAGCGAACCCGGCTTGATCAGAAACGTTCGTTCCCACTGAAGGCTGTAAGATATGGACGCAGACAAAATGCGCCAGCAGATCGTGAAGCTGCATCTCGGGATGTCCGGGACGACGATCACGGAGCTTGCTGAGAGTATCGGATACAGCCGACCTGCGGTATCGAACGTGTTGGCTGGTCGGAAGAGGTCGCCGCAGATTGAAGCGGCAATCGCCGAGCGCACTGGGTTTCGCCCAAACGATCTTTGGCCCGCAGCTGTCGCAAGAATGAAGGAGGATCAGAAATGATGCCCTAGAAAAGATAAAAGCCCCGAGAGCGGACTCTCAAGGGCCTTCATGTCGCTTGGTAGCCGACAATCTGAAGGTCTCTCGATTCCCCTCAAAAGTCAAGTCTGGCGGCCGGGTCACCTGACCCGATCGGTCGTGCTCGGCCGTCTTCCATCATTCGACAAGAGGATCGTGAGTGGTTCACCGTGGTCAGTATGACCCACGGGCGATCCCGCACACTGAAAAAACATGGAAAAAGAAATCTTCGTGGCCCCTCAGGCCAGCCGTGCGACGCGGAATCTTCCGGAACGCTCCAAGGCGCGAACCTATGTAGAGACAGGTGCCTTCCGGCCTTATGGTGGCGCGAGTCAGAAAGTGAAATTCGACAGCCTTGGCGAGTTCGACGCTTTTGCCACGACCACCGCCAGCTATCGCGTCGCCGACATGGTAGAGCAACCTTCAGCCATCGAGTACGTCGACGCAGAGGGGCGATCCAGACGTAAGGTGATCGACCAGCTTTATACCTTCGCTGATGGCACCAAAGTCGCCGCCGAGGTGAAACCTGCGGCACGCGCCAAGGCCCAGACGTACCTCATCGGTGAAGGGGACATGCTCTTCGGCAAGCCTTGTGCCGCTCGGCGCATCTACAATGTCGAAGCTCTGCGGCGTGATCTGGGTCTGGGATATCGTCAAACGTTGGAGCTGTTGCAGGCCAACGGTTTCCGGACTTCTGATGGAGATGTCGGCAAGGACGCGCTCTTGAACGCGCATGCGCTGAAGCCGATCGTGGAGCGCTTTTCCGGTGCCATTTGCCAGGTTGCTGCGCAAAGGAGGGTCAATGCTCCCAGGGCACAGTTCGATGCACTCGTTGCGGGCGGTATCTTGTCACCGATTGTCGGTTCGCCCGTTGGGCGTCCCTATTACGACAAAGGCCAGCTTGACGCATTCCTCTCCAGCATCGAACCTCGCGTCGAACTGGCCGAAGGTGATGGTGGTGCGGAGCGCCTGGTTGGGATCCAGACGACCTGCCGGAAAGCCGTCGCAGGCGCGGCTGACGTTGTTCGCTTGATCCGGCAGGGGGCGCTGAAAACTGTCGCTAAGTCATCTGAGGAAAGTGGCTACCTGTCTGTGCGGCTGGACCCACAAGAGGTTGCCGAGGCGATGCGTCTGCTCAAGCCAGAAGGGTACCTTCGGTCCACGCTCGCGCGTTATCTGGGGATCAATGAATCCGCCGTCCGGTATTTGGTGGAGGCGGGCCACCTGACGCAAGTTCGGGCACGGCACCCGCACTCACGGAAGTCGATCAAGGTTGTGACCTACGAATCCGTCGATTGTTTCCTGGACCGATATGTCCCCTGCAAGCACCTTGCCGAATTCAAAGGGGAAGGCACGCGGAGTGTCGGTGATCAGCTCGAAGCAATCGGGTTGAAGCCGCTTCCGTTGTCGCCAGCGGCTAGGGGGCGTGTATTTCTGCGCGATGACGTGCCGTTGGGTCGGCGGGAACGAGGCAATCGATTGCGATCTCTCAAGCACGACGACATCGCTTGGCCTGATCTGTGATGCGGGGTTTGCTCTATAGAATGAAGGGTGCTCAGCCCGTCTACGTCAACTCCGCAAGACGTGGCATAACGCCAAGCTTAGACACGAAGGGTGGCTTCCAGACCTTGTCTCCGAGTACGAATAAATCCTCGCCTCAAAGTTGAAGCGGACCTCAGGGTAGGGTCACGCCTTCTCTGTTGTGTTCGCGGATGACCACCCTAGTGCGCATTCCAGCCGGGTGTAAACCTTTTCAGTGCTTCTAGTGATGATATCGTGCCGCCCGAGTAAGCGGCGTCCGCAAAACGCGCTAAAATACCTCTGCATCAGCCACCGTCATCCGGCGTCCGCCTCGTCTCCGAACTTGAGGAGCGCCTCGACCGCGGGCCGAACTACCTCCCTGAGCAGCTCCGCCGCCACCTCGGACGCATCGCCACTGAAATGGGCGAGTTGGGTCAGCGCGGCATCGATCCGGAGCATCAGCGGTAGGCTTTCCTTTTCCCGCGCGGCTGCGACGAACGTCGCCGCATGCTCCGGCTCCCTGGTGAAGAAAAGGAGCATGGCGTATGTTACGGGCTCAAAGATACCGTTGAAATGGAGCGCCTCGACGCCCCCCGGTAGCGAGTGCGTCTCAACCATGTCGCTGACGTTGCCCGGCTTGATAAGCGGCTCGGGATAGCTCCCGATCTGTAACATCAGTACGGCGTCTAGGCGCGCCGATCGATCCTCGTCTTTTGAATCGACTGCTATCCGCCAAGTGGCCAAATAGGACAGGATCATCCATGGATCGATGTCGACGATAGAGCCAATGCCTTCTCCATCCACGATATCGGTGACATCACCGACTCGCAGCTCAATCTGTCCATCGGGTAGTCCAGTCATCTCGAACATATGCCCATCGGGGGCGAGGCCAGTCACAGTCCTTCCCGGCGGCAACGCCTCATTCTCGCGGCGCGGTTCCCTGGAACGCAACGCCTCGATCAATTTGTAGTCCAAGGTTCCGCGCGTCTTTGCCGCCAAAAAGATCGAATACGCCGCGATCACGGGACCGAGTGGTACACTTGACGCCAGTCCAGCGAGGTCGTTCGCGACGTCGTCGAGGTCCCCATTCTCGGTGATGCGGTTGGCGAAAATCTGGGCAAGGTGCAAGGCGAGCAAGTCCTGTAGCTTAGGGTAGAGGATCGCTTCGCCTTCCTCACTCCTTCCCTCGTGCAGCAGCCCTGCGTCGAGCAGTTCGCGAATATCGGCGTCGGATAGCAGCTCTCGCAGCGCTGATTTTCGAACGATATATGTGTCCAGCGATAGCAAGCGGAGCTCGTATGTAAAATCGTCCGAGGTCAGGTCTTCGACCAGCGCCTGAGCCACCTCGCGGTAGTTTGTAGCGGCACCCAACATGTCGCGGTAGCGCTGCTCCACTTGACTGAGGAGTTGGAGCGTTGGGATGGGTGGGAGGATTGCCACCGTACCAGGTTCCAAGGTCGGGCCTGCCAAAATCGAGCCCACCATCGAGCGCAAAACCCAGGGAAGACGATATTCCCGCGACCGCTCACCGCCGGCCATGATCGATATTCCGTGCTCCTTGAGGTGATCGCGCGCAGTCGCGTACTCATCGTCGTCGAGCGGCTCGAGAAAGAAGCGCTCTGGATCTCGGCGCTTCAGCGCCGACGGGGTCCTACCGTTGCTTGATGTCAGCAGACGGTGCGCGGCACCGGTGTCGAGCGCCAGGACGACGCGTATCCTGTCGCCGAACAACGGCGACGTCAGCGCCTCGAGGTCCTGCCTAAATCTGCCGCGGGCGCCACCGAAGTCGTCCACCGCGACCACCAGGGGCGGTCCCTCGGTCCGCGACAGTTGCTGGACCCAGTGACGCGCCTCATGGGGCGTGATCGGCCAAAAGAGCTGCGAACTCAGGATGTCGGACAGCGCGCTGAACAGGTCGATCCCGCTGTCCGCGTCGAGCGTCAACACGGCAAAATTATCGCCGGCGTTGAGCTGCTCTGCAAGCGCACGTAGCGCCGATGACTTGCCGCTGACGGGATCGCCCTCGACGAACACCAGCCGCTTCCCGTCCTTGAGCGCCTTGACAGCTTCTGCCACCGCTTTTCGCGAAAAGAGGAAGCCGTTCACGAAGGGTAATTCCGGGGTCGTCCAGCCACCCGTCCGCTCCTCAATGAAGTAGTCGCTCACCGCGCGGACAGCCTCAATCCATGCCTTCGGGTCGGTCCCGAGGAGCCGCGAAGTCGCGCGTTTCATGTCATCGGCTGCGACGAGCGCAACATTGTCGAGGAGCGCCTTCAATGCTTCTT
The DNA here is from genome assembly GCF_011806505.1 of Salipiger sp. HF18. Taxonomy (NCBI): domain Bacteria; kingdom Pseudomonadati; phylum Pseudomonadota; class Alphaproteobacteria; order Rhodobacterales; family Roseobacteraceae; genus Salipiger; species Salipiger sp. HF18. The sequence goes on from NZ_JAATOS010000095.1 coordinate 6,430, forward strand.
CACCCTGAGACGCAGGGCGCCAGTCCATTCCAGTTTGCGTCTCGACCAAACGCCTCTCCGTGCCGTCCGTTGCCAGCACCAGCGGCGGTCTGGGATGGAGGATGCGGGCGTAGGAGAGGCCCTGTTCAACGTCGTCGTCGTTTATGCCGAGCCCAGGGCGCTTCAGCTCCAAAACCAGAGTGTGAACCCCGCGCACTGTCACGAGGATGTCCGCGCGCCCGGTTACAAGCTGGCGCTCCTTGCCATCCACGTGGAGGACGGCGTGGCCAAAGCGGATCGTGAAGCTGGTCTGCTGTTCGATTTCCTTCCCGTCGAGCCACGGTAGTGCTTTCAGCAGCGCGTCGCGCGCGCGGGTTTCGAGCTGGGCCTCAGTCTCGCTCTTCGTTGCATTTGTTACCTTCATAACACCTCGTCGCCGACCCGTTGGCCTCATTACTAACTGCCAAGTTTTCCCGACACCGCTTCGCGCTTCGACTTGTCCCACTCGCCCTTAAGAAGGGCGGCCATGTGTTCCTCGAGTTGGTCTGCCAACTCGGTATTCGTAAGCGTTTCTGAGTTGCGTGCGTTCGTTATGGCGTCAAGCACATCGTGCACCGCGCGATCGGCTTCGTGCGTGTCACCAGCGGCAGGCGCTGGAGCGCGACCGGTTGGGTTGAGGCGTAGCCTGATCCCGGTCCGTAGACGGTCGAACTTCTCCCAGTCGACCCCGGCCCCGCACCGTCCATGGGAGCGCAGGAGCGCCACCAGCTGTTCGGTTTGGTTCCGCATTTCGGCCCGCCATTTTGCCCGCTCTGCAGTGACCGTTTGCACCAAAACCGTCTTGGCGGTGTTATCGACCGAAGCCATGGCCGCGATATTGGCCACCTCGCGCGCGCTTTGCTGAGCACTTTTGGCCGCGCTGCGCGACTTGAAATAGCTCGCCAGTGCGGTCGCGATGACGCCCGCCGCGGTCAACGCAGTGGTAATCGAACTGTCGAACTTCAGGTCAGCGAGGACTCCGAGGATGGCGGTGACGGTTCCAACCACGACGCCTACATCCGCCTTCGTGACATCATTGCTCATTCACTGCCTCCCGTGGGAGTTGGATTGTTGCTCCGCCCGGACGAAAGCAAGAGCAGCCGCAAGAAGCCGAACATGCGTACAAAGAGCCAGTCCAGCTGCTCCGACCGATCGATCATTTCCTGCGTCACCTCAGAATGGCGAATTCGCAGGCTATTGCCGATAGAGGTGAGCGACTTCGCCTCGTCAGCGAGCGCAGCGCGCATTTTCGTTCCGGGAGCAGCGGCGCAATCCAGCAGCGCATCAGCCTGCGCGCGCTTATCCGAGCCTGGTTCGAGCGTCTTCATGCGTTCGAAGGCATCCCATAGCTTTTCGGTCGCATCCCGGCGATCTTCGAGCTTTGGGGCAAGGAAACGCGAGCGAGCGTATTCCAGCAGGCGATCAAGCTCCGTGTCACCTGTATTGAACATCTTCCAGCCGAGCGCTTGTGCGACCGGTTGCGGTAGAATTTGCTGCGCGCGGCCGTCATCATCGAGCTTGAAGGCGATCCCATTTCGCTGGAGCAGGAGGTTGACGTCCGCGACGAAGGAAGCGAGTCCAGCGGCTCTTTCCCATTTCAAGTGATGATGGTCATAGTAGGAGTGGTAGCTAACGGAGATGGGTTCGCCAACCGCCTTGGCGCAGAACTCTAGTAAGTCCAACACAACCGGTGTCTCGGGGAGCTTGTCGCATCGTAGCGGCCACTCGAGCCACGGGACTTCGGCTTGGAGGAATTGTCCAAAAGCCTGCTGGTCGCAGCCGCAAGCCCCCCTTCCGTCCGGACACTGCTCGGCGAACCGAAAGCCAAAGGCACCATTTCCGATGCGCAAACCTACAAGCGGATAGAGGGCGCCCCAAGCCCGTATATTGATAGTTTCCGATATCGCCGGACGCGTGCCATATTCGCGGTCCGTGAAGTAATCTGTATTCAAACTGTTCCCCTCAAAGAAACGCGCCGCCTTTACCCAGCCTGTATATTATATCGTGACGCAGTTGTCCGTATATGGTGTGCTCATAAAGTGTCGATCAAGCCGCTGCTGAATTTCTTCGCAAGACGAACGTCTTTATGACATGCGCGAGACTTGGGACTTAGTGGCAATCGATACTCCGCACGCCTTCACAGTGGACATCGCAATCTACTACAGTGCTGGCAGAAAGTTTCCCTTTTGGGGTTGCATGGGGGGCGGGCAGAACTCGTTGCGCCCAAGCTGTAGCTGCCGTTCATGCCGCCCGTAGCCGATGGCCACTTTGGGTCGGAGGTGCCGAGAAGCAAAGACACGACATTACCTTTGGCTGCATCGCTTACTTCCCTTGGTGAGTGGGCGATACTAATTTTTTTAGACAGCGAGCTGTTTAAGTGATGCAAAATTCTAATCGATCTCTTTGGTCGAGCCTACTCGCCCAGTTCAGAAGAACATATCTTTGAGAAACTGCCAGAGACCGAGGAGACCTAAAAGAATTCCAATCACGCCTATGATTAACGACCAGGCGGCAACCCACGCTGGCACATATACATACGGGTCTCTGTGGTGAAGGTACCAGCACAAGCTACGCCAACCGGTTACTAATTCGACGTCCAGTCTTGCACTCGAGTTCACTTTGCCCAGGCCCAAGTGTTCACGGACATCGTAGTCAGCTAAAGCAACTCCGTCTCCCTCTTCGTGTCCTAACCCCACAAAATAGCCGCTGCGCCCATCATGTGTAACCTTTAGGAGTGTATGCCGGTCAGCCCCGAGCCGGTCAGAACGAGAGAAACGGATGCGCCAGCGCCCGATGTCGGCTTCAGGCGGCTTGCGAATGATAAAATCTCGAGAGCTTTTAGGCATGCAATCGTCCGTCCCGTGCTTCACCGCTTCATGTGAGAATGGTCAAGATAACTCTGCTAGACAATGTCAATTTGGGCTAAAATCACGACGTTTAAGTTTTCGGGGGTAAGGTTTGGCTAAGGCCTCTTCCTGATCGGCACGATCCACCTTCTTCTTGATCTGAACCCAACTCATTGTCACACATGCCGATCGCCCGCTGCCTGCGCTTTTCTGACCTTGGCGTGCCAGATCATGCTGCATGATGGGATGGATGTCCGGTCTCGGGAAGGTGCGCAGCCGATATGACTACCCCGGCTAACGCGGGGCGTTCTGTCGCCTCCCAGCGAAAGGTAGGAGGGGCCGCTCTCCGGTCAGACTACGTATCTTTGGATGTAGGTCATTCTTTATGAAGACTTGTATCAAAAAGATGCATCGTTGGATCCGAGTGCTATTGAAAAGAAAAGATTTTTTGAGTTTTTGATAGGTGATGTCCGATGGAGCGCCACAGTCAGATGTGGCGTGCCACGCGACATGACCTAACCGTCTCAAAAGGTGTTCTTGGCTGGGACGGTGAGCAAGCGGCCTCGGGTAACCCGAGGCCGTTTGCGTATGTGGCGGAGAGTGGCGAACGGCGATAGGGCTCGACTTGAGGCGCCGGAAAAATCGACGCGAGGGGGGGGAGCAGAAGTTCGCTGTGGGCGCTCACCGAAAAATAGAAACGCGAAAAGCGGTCTTTTATCGGGATTGCGAAGTCAAATCCACGAGTGCATCCTATGCGGTAATCTCCAGAGACTTTAAAATAGAGGGACTTTTGGTGAAAGACCTAGCCTCCATAAAGACAGCACTCTCCAACGCCGATCAGAACGGGGAACTGATTGACTGCATTCTCTCATTGGAAAGTCGTGTGAGGCGCATCGAATGTGGGCCAATTCTGTATGAGATGCACAACTTGGGAAGAATCTCGTTAGTCAGCGGTAGAAATTTGACGGCAATTACGCAGCTTGAGCGCAGTGACTTTTGGATGCTCATTCATCCTTTGGATCAATCCATTCCTGGATTGGAATGTTTCTACCGAGAAATTTTGGAATTTACTGACACACTTGTGAAGAAAGCTGGGGCAGATGGAGCGGCAGGGATGCCGAACCTTTCTTTGGTAAACTGGTGCAAGGCGAACCCCGAGAAAGCCAAGCAGATTATTTCAGGTGCCGTGTCTCTCTATCAGCTATGTTTGGAGTATTGTGTGTTTGCGGTCCAAGGCCTTGGTGACCTAGAAATCGCATATGAACTTTTAGGGCATTCAGACAAAGCAGTGGTTGCAGTTGGGCTGCGTTCGCTTGGGAGACTCGATTTGAAAGAGCCAGAAAACAAAAAACGTCTGATAGATGAGTGTTTCACAGTTTTGACCGGAGAGACAGATCAGGATGTGCGATCATCAGCCATTGAGGCCGCCTTCAAGACGTGGGAGAAACTGGGCCAATCGGAGCCCTACCTTCAGGCAGATTTCATATCGCACGTTGTCAGTGCTGATGAGGCCATAGAACTTACCCTACTTGCGGCGATGCTGTTTTATTACCCAAAAGGCCTAGTTTCGAACAGCATCACTCTCATCTTAGAAGCTGCAAAATCGGAAGCTGCCGCCGCAGTGGCGATCCTAAATCATTTGGACCACGCTTTACATGCAAAGGACTTCAGGTGGTCATTTGAGGAAGTTGTTGACGTCTTCGCAAATCAAATTCCAAGACTACCGAAGCCACCTGAAGCAAGAGAATACTACCGGTTCTGCCGCTGGATTTGGGAGGATCAAAGAAATGCCTCAAAGCTATTTTCAAGATGGTTAACAGGCGGTCAATTCGCGCTATGTTCGTTCATTGCCGATATGGTCGGAGAAGGTGGGGAGAAAGGCAAGCTCGTTGAACTTGCGAAGGTTGATATGCCAACTGATGCTTCGGACCAAATTTTTATGGCGAGGAAGTGCATCGGGCATCTTTGGCTCCATGAGGTTACGGCAGCGTCGATCCTGCTGAGTGTCGTAAAACATGGGAAGCAGGCCGCGAGAAAAGAAGTGGAAGAACTTCTGTTTGACCCACTTTTGCTGAGCTATGGGGGCGAACTGCGTGATTTTTTGGTCACTCAACGCAGCAGCCCTTCGAAACGGATCGCTCAATGCGCTCAAAGACTGCTTGCCAGGCACAATACGTACATAGAGGGTCTTGAGCAAACGAGCGGCCTCGTTGAGCTTCAACCAACCAACGCGCAGCGTCGTGCAGCGGCAGCTAAGGATCATGAGCGCAATAGAGATATCCAGAAGCAGGCCCGCAAACGGTCCATATTTGCCGACCTCGTTAGCCACTCGACGCTACTCTACGGAAAAAAGAGCTTCACGATGATATATAGCGCAGATGACAAGAAAACTCCAAGTATCACGCCTCTTGCTGAATTTTCATATAGCACTGAGCTGCCGCGGCTTTCTGTCGTTGATCCGGTGGGATTCCATGAGACCTTGACAGTTTTCCGTCTGGAGAAACGGACCTCACGATGAAAATAATTTTGAAGGAATATCTTGCATCCCTAAGGGAGCGCGGCGACCTTGATAAATCCGTTTTGCCAAACTTGCTTTCAGAAATTGGGCTCCGTGTACTTAACACGCCGATGGTCGGAACAAGGCAAAATGGCGTCGATATTGCTGCGGTTGGGAAAATCAAAGGTGAGGATGAACAAAGCTATCTCTATTTGTTCGTTGTCAAGGCAGGCAACGTTAGGCGAAATGATTGGGACGGAGGGGCTCAGGCCGTCCGTGCGGAATCAAACGAAGCTCGTGAAGTATATTTGAGGAGTAATGTTTCCAAAGATAATTCTGAACTCCCCGTGAAGATCTGCCTATGTTGTGGTGGGGAGCTTGAGGAAACAGTTTTAATGAACTGGGCTGGGTTCACTGAGGCGAACACTACTGACGGCATCGCATACAAGTTGTGGGATGGGGATCGCCTAGCAGAACTTATGATGCGCAGTTTATTGGCACGGGAATTGCTGGAAGAAGAGACTCGGCGCAACTTCCAGAAGGCCATCGCAATGGTGAACGAACCTGCTGCTTGTTACGATTACACTCGAGCGTTTTTAAGTGATTTGTTGTTGGAAGGGCAAGTAGAGCAGAAAGCTAAACTGTTGAGGCTTCGACAAGCATACATCTGTCTACACGCGGTCACAGCATGGGCCGTTGAAGCTGACAACTTGGAGAGCACCTATAGAGTTTCAGAGCTCGGCTTACTCTTCTGCTGGAATGCGGTTAGGACTAACAGGGTGCTGAGATAGTCGGGCCTCGACGCCGGTTGCGGAACATGATTCATCTGCCGCGGATCAACGGCGGAGACAGACATGCGCGGTG
>NZ_JAATOS010000952.1:0-674 GCF_011806505.1 Salipiger sp. HF18
ATCGGGCGGGTGCGGGCGTTGGGTTGCAGCACGCCCTCGCCGATCTGCAGCGTGGCGTTCAGCGCGCCAAGCTGGCCGTCCTCGGTGGCGGTGCCGCGCAGCGCCCCCGAGATCGGTGCCCGCAGCGCCTCGAGCCATGCCAGCGCCGGGCTCTGGCTCGCGATATCCTGCGAGTCGAGCCCCGTGAGGTTGAGCCCGAAGCTGCCCGAGGTCTCGCCGATGACGCTCTCGGCGTTGATCGCCAGCGTCGCCGCCACGTCGCCGCGGCCGAGCAGCGACACGTCGCCCGCAAGCCGCAGCCGCCCGTCCTCGCGGGTGAGGCTCAGCCGCCCGCCGTCGGCGGTCCAGCCGCGGCCGGCGCGGGCGTCCTCGTAGCGGATGGTCAGCGCCTCGGCGCGCAGCTCCTGCAGGCCGGCGAGCCGCGGGTCGGCCACCGCCGCATCCACCTGCGCGATGATGGTGGGGAAGTCCGGCATCCTGGTGCCCGAGGCGAAGACGTCGCCAAGCGCCAGGCCCAGCCGCCCGTCCTCGTCGCGGCGCAGGCTCAGCATGGCGCCGGAAAGCCGCGCCGCGCGCAGCGCCACCTCGCCCCGCAAGAGCGGCGCGGGCGCCAGCCCCGCCTCGAGATCGGCCAGTGTCGCCACCGGCGCGCCGCTGTCGGTGCGGATGTCCAC
>NZ_JAATOS010000953.1:0-671 GCF_011806505.1 Salipiger sp. HF18
CGCAGAGAACGGTACGACAGACATGAAAAAGCCGCGGTCCTTGCGGGCCGCGGCTTTTCCTTTGGCAGAGACGATCTGGATGAAAACGGGTAGATCAGGCCTTCAGTGTCTCGGTGGACGAGAAGAACATCGCCTGGCTGACCGCCGAGCGGACCTGATCCTCGGAGTAGGGCTTGGAGATCAGGAAGGCCGGTTCCGGACGCTCGCCGGTGAGCAGGCGTTCGGGGAAGGCGGTGATGAAGATGACCGGGCGGTTGCCCAGCGACTTCAGGATATCGTTCACCGCGTCGATGCCCGACGAGTTGTCAGCGAGCTGGATGTCCGCGAGCACGAGATCGGGGGTTTCCTTGCCGGCCAGATCGACTGCGGCGCTGCGGGTACGGGCAACGCCGGTGACCCGGTGCCCGAGATCGGCGACGATGCTCTCGAGGTCCATGGCGATGATCGCCTCGTCCTCGATGATGAGCACGCGACCGGACACCGCATCCGCCATTTCCTGACGGGCGAGGGTCACCAGTTGCTGTGCCTCGGAGCGGTCGATCTGCATGATCTCGGCGACCTCGTCGAGCGAGAACTCCTCGATGGTGTGCAGCAGCAGGGCCTCGCGGCTGTTGGCGGTCAGCTTGGCCAGTCGGTCCTGCGCCTTGGCGAGCGCACCGCTGGTCTCGTCG
>NZ_JAATOS010000954.1:0-670 GCF_011806505.1 Salipiger sp. HF18
GGGCGATCGGGCTCCAACGCGACGGACACCGGGGGACCCTGACCGACAGGGCGGGCCCCGCCGAGGGCACGAGCCACGGCAACGCGGGCGTGCTGGCCTCGTGCTCGGTGCTGCCGGTGACGGGTCCCGGCCTGTGGCTGAAGGCGCCGAAGATGCTGCTGGACCCGAACCAGCCGCTCTTCATGAAGTGGTCCTACCTTCCGAAGATCGCGCCGTGGCTGATGAAGTTCATGACCCACGCCAACGCCGACGCCGCCCGCAGGCGCGCCGCCGCCGCCGCGCCCATCATCGGCGACAGCCTCGCCGACCACCAGGCGCTTTCGGCGGGCACCGGCGCCGAGCAATGGGTCGTGCCGGGCGATTACGTCTTCCTCTACAACAACCGCGCCGCCTTCGAGGCGGACGCCTTCGGCTTCCAGGTGCGGCGCGAGAACGGCTTCGAGTGGGAGCTGCTCGAGGATCAGGCGCTGCGCGACTACGACCCGATCTGGGGCCCGCAGATGACCTGCGCCGCGCGCTTCCCCGGCCACGGACGCATCACCGATCCCGGTCGCTACGTGAAGGACCTCGCCGCCCACGCGGTGTCGCAGGGCGCCCGGCTGGTCATCGGCGAGGTCACCGACCTTGCCCGCGAAAAGGGCGCTGTGACCGGGGTGCGCGTGGGGGGCGA
>NZ_JAATOS010000955.1:0-663 GCF_011806505.1 Salipiger sp. HF18
CGATCCTGCCCAAGACCCGCATCGACCAGGGCGGGCAGACCGCCATCGTCTCGGGGCTGGGCTACGTCGGCATCTTCGCCGCCGCGCTGGTGGCGATCACCGCCGCCGGCCTCGACCTGTCGTCGCTGGCGCTGGTCGCCAGTGCGCTCTCGGTCGGCATCGGTTTCGGCCTTCAGAACATCGTGTCGAACTTCGTCGCGGGCATCATCCTGCTGATCGAACGGCCGATCTCCGAGGGCGACTGGATCGAGACCGGCGGCACGCAGGGCATCGTCAAGAGCATCTCGGTGCGCTCGACCCGGATCGAGACCTTCGACCGAACCGACCTGATCGTGCCGAACTCGGATTTCGTCTCGGGCCGGGTGACGAACTTCACTCGCTCGAACGTGCTGGGCCGGGTGGTCGTGCCGGTGGGCGTGGCCTATGGCAGCGACACACGCAAGGTCGAGGACATCCTGCGCCGCATCGTGCGCGAGCACGACATGGTGCTGCTGAACCCCGAGCCGATGATAACCTTCGAGGAGTTCGGCGCGGATTCGCTGAACTTCTTCATCCGCGCGGTGATCCGCGACGTGGGCTCGAAGCTGGTGGTGACCTCGGACTTCCACCACGAGATCGCCCGCCGCTTCGCCGAAGAAGGCATCGAGATCCCCTTCGCACAGC
>NZ_JAATOS010000956.1:0-662 GCF_011806505.1 Salipiger sp. HF18
CAAGACCGGTGACGGCGCGGGCATCCACGTGCAGATCCCGGTGGCCTTCTTCTACGACCAGATCGACCGCACCGGCCACGCGCCGCGCAAGGACGAGCTGATGGCCGTGGGCCAGGTCTTCCTGCCCCGCACCAACTTCGGCGCGCAGGAGACCTGCCGGACCATCGTAGAGACAGAAGTGCTCCGCATGGGCCACTACATCTACGGCTGGCGCCACGTGCCCGTCTCGGTCGACTGCCTCGGCGAGAAGGCCAACGCGACGCGCCCGGAGATCGAGCAGATCCTGATCTCGAACGCCAAGGGCGTCGACGAGGAGACCTTCGAGCGCGAGCTCTACGTCATCCGTCGCCGCATCGAGAAGGCCGCAGCGGCCGCCGGCATCAACGAGCTCTACATCGCCTCGCTGTCCTGCCGCTCGATCATCTACAAGGGCATGATGCTGGCCGAGCAGGTATCGGAGTTCTATCCCGACCTGCAGGACGAGCGCTTCGAATCCGCCTTCGCGATCTACCACCAGCGCTATTCGACCAACACCTTCCCGCAGTGGTGGCTGGCGCAGCCGTTCCGCATGCTCGCCCACAACGGCGAGATCAACACGCTGAAGGGCAACACCAACTGGATGAAGAGCCACGAGATCCGCATGGCCTCGTCGACGTTCGGTG
>NZ_JAATOS010000957.1:0-662 GCF_011806505.1 Salipiger sp. HF18
GTCTTGCGGGTCTTGCGGGTCTCGAACTGCCGCCCGAGGTGGCGTTGCGCATGGGCGGTGAGCCCGAAGACCATCACCCCCGAGGTGTCGCGGTCGAGCCGGTGCACCAGCCGCACGGTGGGAAAGGCCGCTTCGAGCCGGGTGATCAGGCAGTCGGCCAGCGCCTCGCCCTTGCCGGGCACGGAGAGAAGCCCCGCGGGCTTGTCGACCACCAGCAGGTCGGTGTCGGCGTGCAGGATGGGGATGTCGCCCTTGGGCGGATCGTAGGTATCGCTCATGCAGCCCCCTTTGGCAAAGCCCGGGCCGCGCCGCAAGGGGCCCGGGTCAGCGTGCGAAGGTCGCGTCGAGGATATCCTGCAACGCGGTCGCGTCGGCCTCGGTGAAGGCCTCGGGCAGGTCGCTGTCGATGTCGAGCACGGCGATGGTGGCGCCTGAGCGGTCGCGCACCGGCAGGACGAGCTCGGAGCGGGTCGAACTGGCGCAGGCGATGTGGCCGGGGAATGCCTCGACGTCGGGCACGAGCTGGGTCTGGCCGCTGCGCGCGCAGGCGCCGCAGACGCCGCGCGAGAACGGGATGACGAGGCAGCCGTGGCCGCCCTGGTAGGGACCGATCTTGAGCAGCCCGGGCGCGGTCACCCGGTAGAAGCCGGTCCAGTCGAAGC
>NZ_JAATOS010000958.1:0-661 GCF_011806505.1 Salipiger sp. HF18
TCCTCCGGCAGTCTCCGCCCGAGCCGTACGCGGAGAGCCCCATGCGCCGTTTCGAAGAGATCCTCGCCATCGCCATCGACCGCAAGGGCAGCCGCGAGGCGGTGCTGGGCGATGCCCCGGTGCCCCGCTCTGCCGACGAGATTGCCGCCATCCCCGACGTCCGCTGGCTCGCGGGCATGGCGCGCGGCATCTTCCAGGCGGGCATCAGCTGGACCGTGGTCGAAAGCAAGTGGCCCGGCATCGAAGAGGCCTTCCACGGCTTCGATACCGGACGCTGCGCGATGATGTCGGACGACTGGTTCGACGCGCTGCTGGGCGACCGGCGGGTGATCCGCTCGGGTCCCAAGATCGCCGCCATCCGCGACAATGCTGTCTTCATCCGCGAGACCGCCGCCGCCTCGGGCAGCTTTGGGCGGCGGGTGGGGGACTGGCCGGCGGGCGATTTCATCGGCCTGCTCGACTGGCTCAAGCGCGAGGGCGCGCGCCTCGGCGGCAACACCGGCGCCTACCTGCTGCGCGGCATGGGCAAGGACGGCTTCCTGCTGAGCCGCGACGTGATCGCCCGGCTCGTGGCCGAGGGAGTGATCGACAAGGCCCCGGGCTCGCGCAAGGCCATGGTGCCGGTGCAGGAGGCCTTCGACCGCTGGGCGGCGGAAAGCGG
>NZ_JAATOS010000959.1:0-660 GCF_011806505.1 Salipiger sp. HF18
GATGCCCGGGCGCGACCTGGGCGGGTCGGGATCGATGCCGCAGCCGTTGTCGGCGATCTTGAGCGTGGCCCCCCGGCGGTGGCCGCGCAGGTCCACTTCGACCCGGGTGGCGCCGGAGTGGCGCTCGATGTTGGTGAGCGCCTCCTGCGCGATGCGGTAGAGCGCGATGCGCCCCTCCTGGTCGATGCGGTTGCGGAACACCACGGTCTCGAACACCGTCTCGATGCCGGTGCGGGTGTGGAAATCCTCGGTCAAGGTCTTGAGCGCGGGCCCGAGGCCCAGGTCATCGAGCGTGCCGGGACGCAGGTCGCGGCTGATGCGGCGCACCTCCTGGATGGCACCCGAGAGGTTCTCCTGCCCGCGTTCCAGCGCCTGCTCGGCGCGGGCGTCGCCGGAGGCGAGGCGGCGACGGGCGATGTCGAGCGCGTATTTCACCCCGACGAGGATCTGGCTGATGCCGTCATGCAGCTCGCGCGCGACGCGGCCGCGCTCTTCCTCCTGCGCGTCGAAGACGCGCTGGGTCAGCTCCTTGAGCTTGGCATCCGCCAGCCGCCGCTCGCGCAGGTTCATCATCAGACCCGAGAAGAACACCATCAGGAGCGCGGTGAGCGTGATGCCCCCGATGTAGACGAAGGTGCTGCGCACCCGGCTCTCGACGCC
>NZ_JAATOS010000960.1:0-654 GCF_011806505.1 Salipiger sp. HF18
ACGATGATCGAGATCCGGTGCGCGAACTCGTCGAAGAAACGGTTGTCCGCGGCCTGGCAGATGATCCGGTGAAAGCGCGCATCCAGTGCCGGGAACTCGGTCATCGCCGCGTCGTCCCGGGCCAGAAGTGCGATGTGCAGGCGCTCCATCTCGGCCATGCGGGGCAGGGAGGGATGGTCAGGATCGGCAATGAGCTGGCGGATGGCGGCGCGCTCGATGAGCTCGCGCATGTCGCACATCTCGGTGGCGTATTCCCGGGTGAAGCCGCGAAACGTCCAGTGTTTGTTGGGGTTCTTCTCGATCAGCCCGCTCACCCGGAAGTTCTGCAGAAGGTCGCGGACCAGCGCCACGGGGATGTCGAGCTGCCGCGCAAGCTCGCTCTCGTGGATCTGCGAGCCGGGCGGCAGGTCGGTGCGCAGGATCCATTCCTGCAACTTGCGCTCCGCCAGCTCGGCGGGCAGGGCCACGTCCTCGGGCGGGAAGCGGTCATCGGGGAGGGGCGCCCGCAGCAGGGTCTTGCGGCGCCCCTCCCACTCGACGACGCCGAGCTGCACGAGATGGGCGAGCACGTTGCGCGCGGTGGTCCGGCTGATCGAGAGCTGCGCCGCGAGTTCGGCCTCCGAGCCCAGCTCCGCGCCGGGGGCAAGCGCGCCG
>NZ_JAATOS010000961.1:0-637 GCF_011806505.1 Salipiger sp. HF18
GGGGATGGTGCGGCCCATGGAACGCGCCATCAGGTGGATGATGCATTCGCTGTCCGACGAGCTCTGGAAGATCGAGCCGCGCTCGATCAGCTCGCGGCGCAGCTGGATGGCGTTGGTGAGGTTGCCGTTGTGGGCAATCGCGGCGCCGCCCATGGCAAACTCGCCGAAGAACGGCTGCACGTCGCGGATCACCGCACCCTTCTTGCCGCTGGTCGAGTAGCGCACGTGGCCGATGGCCAGCGCGCCGGGCAGCGTCCTCATCAGGGTGGCGTTGGTGAAGTTGTCGCGGACGTAGCCGAAGCGACGGGCCGAGTTGAAGCCCTCGTCGGGGTCGTAGGAGACGATACCGCCCGCCTCCTGGCCGCGGTGTTGCAGGGCGTGCAGCCCTAGGGCCACGAAGTTCGCCGCGTCCGCGACGCCGAGGATGCCGAAGACGCCGCATTCCTCGTGCAGCTTGTCTCCTTCCAGATCGTCGGAATCAAAGGGATTAGCGGGGTGCAGGGTGCGCTCGGACAAGGGCAGCTCCGAATCCTGAATATGGGAGATGCGGTCTCTTTAAGACCTCGGAAGGGAAGTGTCACGAAAACATCTTATTCCTCTGAACCATATGGAGTGCCTGACAGCAATGTGAAGAGGC
>NZ_JAATOS010000096.1:0-12545 GCF_011806505.1 Salipiger sp. HF18
CGAGGTCTTCGGGTTGGCGGGATCGGGGGCGTTGCAGAACCGCATGGCGCTGTCGCCGAGCGGGCCCTCGATCCGGATCTCGTGGGTGTTGCCGGTCGCCGCCGGATCGGCGAGGACCTGCACGCTTGTGCGGTCGAACCCCGCCGCGAGCGCGATGGTCAGCCCCGCGTTGAGGTTCTTCGGATAGCGCGCGGCGGCCTCGCGGGCGTCGCCCTCGAACAGTGTCACGGGGCCTGTCTGCGCGGCCTCGGACAGGCCCAGCGTCGCCAGCTCCGCGACCCAGGCGGAGGGCGGCTTGCGCGAGATGTAGGTCACGCGGGTCTCCGGGTGCAGCGCGGCGGCGGCGATGTGGTCGATGCCGCCCACGGCGCCCGAGGGCACCACCAGCCGGCTGCCGGTGCGGTCGCAGAGGCACTTGATGCGCTCATGCAGCGCCGCGTCCTGCAGGGCGCCGACCGAGGCCGCGACGATGTCGATGCCGGCCGCGAGACAGGCGGGGGCGAAGGCGGCAAAGGCGTCGGCCGAGGCCGCCTCGATCACCGCGTCCGGGCGCCAGTCGAGCAGCGCTTCGAGATCGCCAAGCGCCTCGGCGCCCGGGCCGAACCCGCCCGCGGGCACGCTGCGGGTGACGATTCCCAGCGCGTGGCCCGGCTGCGCCAGCAGCAGGCGCGCCACCGACTGCCCGATCGCGCCGTAGCCGATCAGCCCGACGCGCCACACGGGATCTGCCGCTGCTGCGCTCATGCCGGGTCCACGCTGCCGCGTTCGGCCTTGAGCGCCCGCAGCGCGAGGATCGACTGGTCGCGCCACGCGACCTTCTCGGGCAGCGCCTCGAGCGGGATGCGGCCGCGGGTGTAGGCCTCGAGCGCGTCCACGGTTTCGGGCGGGAGAATGTCGCCGAGCCCGTAATCCCTAGCGCGGTCAGTGAACAGGAAGCCGTAGCGCTCGAGATACTGACGGATGCCGCCGGGCGCGTTGAGATCGACCCCCTCGAGCGGCCCGAGGAAGGCCCAGCGAAGCCCGAAGCCCTGGCTGATGATGGCATCGATGTCGCGCGGGTCGATCAGCCCGTCGCGCAGCAGCGTGAGCATCTCGACCACCAGCGCCGCCTGCATCCGGTTCAGCACGAAGCCCTCGACCTCCTTGCGGATGTGCACCGGCGTCTGGCCGCAGGCGCGCATGAAGGCGGTGGTCTCCTCCATCACCCAATCGGCGGTGAAGGGCGCGGGGCAGAGCTCGGTCACCGGCAGCAGGTGCGGCGGCGTCGCCGGGTGTGCGACGATGCAGCGGTCGCGGCAGGGCAGATCCTGCGCGAAATGCGAGACCGGGAAGCTCGAGGTGGTGGTGGCGAGGATCGCGCGCTCGGGGGCGCAGTCGTTCAGCGCGGCGAAGATCGCCTTCTTGCTGTCGAGCTTCTCCTCGATGCACTCGTGCACGAACTCGGCCCCGGCAACGGCGGCCTCGAGGCTGTCGTGCAGGCTGATCCGGGTGAGCACAGCGTCGACGGTGTCGGTGTCAGCGAGAAGCGAGGCCGAGTCCTCGGTGGTGGTACGCAGCCGCTCCATGGCGGTGGCGCGGAAGTCGTCGCTGCGCTCGTAGATCGCCACGTCGAGGCCGGCACGGGCGTATACGATCGCCCAAGAGCTCCCGATCACGCCGGATCCCAGAATTGCAGCCGTGCGGATGGTCATGTCGCGTATCTCCCGGCTTGGCTGGGTCAGCGCTTGGGCGCGTAGCGGCGCGACAGCTCGGCGCGGTCGTCGTAGCTGGCCTCGAACACCGCGGCGGCGAGCGTCGCGCGGACGTGCAGCACGTCGTCGCCGATGTTCTTGAAGCCGTGGCGCGCGCCGCGGGGGATCAGCACGGACTGGTTTGCGGTGACCGTGAAGGAGGCGTCGTCGAGCCAGATTTCTGCTGTGCCTGCAATGACTTCCAGAACTTCCTCGACGGCGTGCTCGTGGATCGGAGCGCCGAGGCCGGCGTCGCACCACTGCTCGAAGATGCAGAGCTGGTGCGCCGAGGTCAGGGCCGAGGTCCGCATCTGCGTCCGCACCCCGTCCCGCCAGGTTTCGAGTTCTGCAACATTGTGGTCCTGGACCGTCATCGGGGCATTCCTTTGCAATTCGGCATGACGCCGGGGCGCCCGGCATGGCCGGGCGGCGGGGTGATTTCAGAGAGGTGCGGCCGGCGAGCGTGTCGGCGGGCCGCGGCAGCCGTGGTATGGGTTTACGCTACATTTTATACAATTCTGGGAAAGAGAAAATTTTCGTGCCCGGAAAAAGATGCGAATTTACCACAGATTTATGCCGAAAATATGTGCAATTAGGCCGAAGTTCGGGCGGCTCCGGCGTCGGGGGCCGGGTGCTGCAGGGACTTGGGGCCGGAATCGCTTCTCGGCGGCCTCTCCAATGAGGCGGAGGCGCCGTAATCTGGTCTCTTTGCTGAGGGGCGGGCGCAGCCCGCGCGATCCGATTGGCCCCGGGCTGCGCCGCCGGTCGAGTGCTCAGCGGCGGTCGCCCAGCACCACCATGAGCTCGTCGCGGGCGAGCAGGATATGCTCGGACATGACGCGGCGCGCCTCGTGCACGTCGCGCTCGGCGCAGGCGCGCAGCAGGCGGCGGTGCTCCTGGTCTGCGCCGCGCTTGGTGCTGTCGGTCAGGCTCATGTGCATGCGCACGTAGCGCCCGCCGCTGCGGTGCAGGGTCTGGATAATGCGCATGGTCCGGTCGCGGCCGGCGGGTTCGAGAAGGATGCGGTGAAACAGCCAGTTCTGTTCGCCCCATTCCCGCGCATCCACCGTATCGTGGTGATTTCCTTCAAGTCTATCAAGCACTTCCTTGGCGTCCGCCAAGTGCTTGCGCTTCAGGTGCGGGATCGCGCGCATGATCAGGTCCGACTCGAGCATGGCTCGCAGGTCGAACTCTTCGCTGATCTCGGCGAGCGAGAGCTTCGAGACGGTGTAGCCGCGGTTCGCCTGCTGCCGCACCAGGCCTTCACCCTCGAGCTGCAGCAGGGCCTCGCGCACGGGGATGCGGCTCGCGCCGTAGCGCGCGGCCAGCTGGTCCTGCCGCAGCGGTGTGCCCTCGGGAAGCGCGGCAGGGAGTCGAGGATGCGGGCGTGAAGCGTGGGATAGGCCTCGCGTTGCGCTACGACGTCGCCGTCCAGCAGGGACGCGTTGGTCGAGGCGGCTACTTTCGGTTGCTTCATCGCGTGCGGGCTCCGGAACTGCATTTGGATCGGCTGTCGGAGCATAGACATTTTATACAATGATGGCCAGCGTCTTGCTGGCGGTCACGCGGACCCGGTGCGGGCCGCCCGCTCCTGCGCCGTCTGGCGCAGATGCCGGATATGGCGCCCGACGATGATCCTGTGCGCGAGCCCGACCGGCAGCATGTAGATCCGGCCGTAGGCGTGGTGCGTCACGACCGAGGCGGTGACTGTGAGGCGGCGCGCGACCACCGTGAGGCAGATCATCACGCCGAGATGCCGGTGCGGTCGGGCTGCTCGCAGCGGCAGCGATGCAGCTCGAGGACGGGCCGATGGGCGCCACCGGCTGGGCGCGGCCCGCGGCGCATCCGCCTTCGGGCGAGGCCGGCCGGAAGAGCTCGCGATCTTCGTCTGTGGTGCGCACATGTCGGGCATGGCGCTGAACGGCGAGCTGGTGCCGCTCGGCGCCCGCTTCCTGCGCTCCTGCCTGACGGCACCCTCCTACAAGCTCTACGCGCTGGCGGGCGGCCCCCCCCCACGGCCCGGGCTCAGCCGTCAGGCGCAGGGTGGCCGGGCGATCGCGGGCGAGCTCTGGGCGCTGCCGCTGCCTGCGGCGGGCCGCTTCCTTGCCGGGATCCCGCGCCGCTGGGCCTCGGCTCCGTTGCGCTGCAGGGTGGCTCCGAGGAGGTCGGGTCATCTGCGAGCCCAGCGGCGTCGAATGCGGCACCGATGTTTCCGAGCACGGCGGCTGGCGCGGCTACCTCGAACAGCTTGCCACCCCGAGGCGCATGATCGTGAGCGCCGCCTCGAAGTGACGCCGACGCCGCGCCCGGGGGTCCCCCGTGCCCCGCGCGCGGGTCTCGGTCGCTCTCAGAACTCGCGAAGCTGAAGCGCGGCACGGGACTCGAAACCGGTGGCGCCCCGCGCGCGGGCGATCTGCAGCGCCCGCTGAAGCGCCAGCCGGGCGAGGTCCGGGCGGCCCTCGGACAGCAGGAGCCGGGCGCGAAGACGGTGGAGCTCGGCGTGATACCAGCGCTCGCCGGTGCCCCGGACAATGGCTATGGCGCGGCGCAGGTGGAGTCGTGCCTTGGCGGGCGCGCCACCGACCACGGCGGCCTCCGCGGCGAGGCCGAGGCAGAAGGGCAGGGTCAGGCGCGCCTGCAGCGCCTCGTACTCGGCGAGGCCCTCGTCGATCAGCGCGGCCCCTTTCGGATCGCCGCCCATGGCCCGCGCCCAGCCGGTCAGCATCAGCCCGGCGGGCGACCAGAACGGGATGTTCTCGGCCCGGCAGAGCGTGGTGAGCGCCTCGGCGCGGACCCGGCACAGCGCCACGTCGCCGCGCATCCGGGCGCAGACGGCGCCGCCCCAGTGCATCTGCGCCAGTCCGAACAGCTGCCCGCGCTCCTCGGCGAGTCTGCGGCCGATGGCGACGTGGCTCTCGGCCTCGGTCTCCTGGCCCAGCACCTCGTGCACACAGGCCGCGTACTGATGGCAGACGATCTCGGGATCCTCGCCAAAGAGGTGGTTCGCGCCGCTTTGCAGCCCCCGCTCGCGGAGCGCCAGCGCCGCGCGGATCTGCGGCAGGGCTTCGGTCAGGGCACCGCTGAAGAAGTGGGTCTGCCCCACGATGTTGTGCGCCGCCATGGCGAGCTCGCCGGAGGCGCGGGACGACAGCGCCTGCAGGTTCGCAGCCAGTTCCCCGGCGCGGGCAAGATCGGCGCGCGAGACGTGGTCGTTCCAGATCCCGGCCAGCACCGGGATGGCGCCGTCGACGTCGCCGGTCTCCATTGCGAGCGCGCTGGCGCGGCGGTAGACCGTCCGCAGCTCTTCGCTGATGAACCCGTCCGAGACGATGAGCGCTGCCCCGAGCCCGAGCAGCGGCCGCAGCTCGCAAGTCCCGCGCTCGGCAGCGGTGGAGGGCGTGCCGTGGGACTGGCGGCGGCAGAGGTCTAGCGCCGTGCGGAACTGCTGCGCCGCCTCTGGCACGGCACCGCGGGCCAGCGCCCGCTCGCCACAGATCGTGCGGTATTGCACCGCGCGCGGCCAGTCGGCGCCGCGTTCGAAATGATCGGCCAGCAGCGGCGCCACCTCTTTGACCGCAGCGCGATAGCCGGCCTCGAGCCGCAGCCCGATGCGGCGGTGGGTGCCCTGCCGGTTGGCAGCGGGCATCGCCGCGTAGAGCGCCTCGTGGTGAAGCGCGTGGCGGAAGGCGTAGCGCGTGGCGTGGGTGCCGTCCGGTCGCCGGCTGACGCCCGCGTGCTCGATGAAGCGACGGTTGCGCGCGAGGTGCTCGAGCTGGCGCTCGGCTTCTTCCAGCGCGTTGCGGTCGTCGGCGAGGTCGATGGCCGAGAAGCTGGGCCCGGCCACGCTCGCCACCTCGAGAAGCGAGCGCTCCTCGGGGTCGAGCTGGCCAACGCGGTCCTCTTCGATCAGCGTCCGCATGTCCTGAGCGATGCTGCCCGCGAGTTCGTCTGGATCCCGCGTCAGCTCCCAGCCGTCGCCGGATGACCGGATGGCGCCCTCGGCCAGCCAGTGCTCGACGGCGGAAGCGACGAGTATGGCGTGCCCCTCGGTGCGGCGCGCGAGGGCCCCTGCCAGCGCGGTCGGAAAGGCGCTGCCCGGAAAGCGTTCCCTCAGGTAGTCCGAGACCGCCGCCTCGGAGAGCCCGCCAAGTGTCAGTTCGCAGGTGCCCGGCTGGCGGGCGAGCTGGCGCAGGCTGTCGGCCAGATCGCGGGACCGGTCGAGCGCGTCGTCGCGGTATGTCCCGATCACCATCAGCCGCGAGGGCCGCTGCTGCATGCCCCACTGCGCGAGCCACGCCAGCGTGCTGGGATCGGCCCAGTGGAGGTCCTCGAGCACCAACACGCCGGGGCGGGTGCGGGTCAGGCGCTCCATCAGGTCGGAGAACTCACGCCGCATGGTGTCGGTGTCGACGGGTCCGCCCTGTGTGCGGGTGCCCGCGCCCGAGAGCTGCCCGGCCCAGGACGGCGCCACCCGCCGGAGATGCCGCGCCAGCGTCTCGGCTTCGGGGCCGGTGGAGAGCCCTGCGAGCGCGTCGAGCAGCAGCCCGTAGGGCTCGCGCGCGCCGGGGTGCACGATGGCCTGCCCGCGCGCGACCCAGAGCGGCCTGTGGGTCGGCAGGCGGTCGGTGAATGCGTCCAGCAGGCGGGTCTTTCCCGCCCCCGCCTCGCCCGCCACAAGCGCCAGCGCACGGTGGCCGCGCCAGCAGGCCTCGGCGCCGTCGAGCAGGACCGCCAGCTCGGCCTGCCGTCCGACGCAGAGCGCGCCAGAGCGCTGCGCGGGGCCGGGGGTGTCGCCGTGGGTCGGGATCGGGCGGGTCAGGCGGTAGCCGCGGCGGCCCTCGGTCTCGATCAGCCCGGCGCCCGCATCGCCGTCGTCGAACAGGACGCCGATCAGGTGACGCAGCTCGCGGATGCATTGCTTGGGGCCTGCCTGGCTGCCGTGGCCGCTGCCCCAGACCATCCGGCGCAGATCGTCCTGGCTTACGACCTCGCCCTGCCGTTCGATGAGAGCCGCTAGCACCGCGAGGGTCTTCGGTCCCAGCCCGACAGCGCGACCGCCGCGGAACAGGGCGCCGCCGGAAAGGTCGAGTGCGATGTCTTCCGAAAGCATACCCGGTTGATTTTCCTGCGTTACAACGTGATCGGTGTCGTGGGCGCAGTAGGAAAACGCCGGCCGGTATGAACGTTATACCAAAATTGAACCCGACGCCACTTTGAAGGCGCCCGCTCTTGCGCAAGACAGGGATCCGGCACGGGAGCTGGATGGGGTGTAAGCAGATGTTGAGTATCGGACCGGGCGTATCAGTACGGCGGCTTTCGCGGGCGGTCGCGGGCGGGGCGATGGCGATGCTGCTGACGGGCGGCATGGCAAAGGCGGGCGCCTGCGTGGCGGACCCGGTCGCGGTCAGCGCCCGGCCCGCATTATCCTCGGGCCTGCCGCCCTTGCCGCCAGAGCAGGCCGAAGCGCTGGAGGCAGCGGTGCGCGCCGCCTTCCCCGAGGCGGCAGCGCCCGGCATCATCGCCGGTGTCATGACGCCCGAGGGAATCTGGACCGGGGCCTGGGGCGCGGCGGATCCCGACGGCGGCGCGCCCATGGAGGTGGGCATGCACACCCGCATCGGCTCAGTCACGAAAACCTTCACCGGCACCGTGCTCCTGCAGCTGGCCGAGGACGGCGCGCTGTCGCTCGACGATCCCATCGGGCGCTACGTCGAGGGCCTGCCCAACGGCGACCGCATCAGCCTGCGCCAGCTGGCGACCATGACCAGCGGGCTGCTCAGCTACACCCGCGCAGACGCCTTCCTCGACCGCTTCTTCGAAGATCCGACGCTCACCTACACGCCCGGGGAGCTGGTGGATTTCGCCATTCCGGGCTCGCCCATCTTCGCCCCCGGTGCGGAGTTCGACTATTCTAACACCAACACGGTGCTGCTGGGCATGGTGATCGAACAGGTGACCGGGCAGCCCATCGGCGAGGTCTTCGCCGAGCGGGTCTTCGCGCCGCTGGGGCTCGGGGGGACGTACTGGCCCGGCGCCGAAACCGCGCTGCCCGAGCCCTTCCCGCAGGGCTTCACCCTGCAGGGCAACGCGGCGACGCCCGAGGCGCCGTCCAACGCCACGCACTGGAACCCGTCCTGGGGCTGGACCGCGGGCGGCATGGTCTCGACCCTCGGCGACCTGCTGGTCTACGGACAGGCGCTTGGCACCGGGCGGGGGCTGCTCGGCCCCGAGACCCAGCAGGAGCGGTTGCGCTCCTTCCCCGAGCCCGCAGGCTATGGCCTTGCGATGGGGTGCGTGGACGGCTGGATCGGCCACACAGGCGAGCTGCCAGGCTACAACACGACGGTGTTCTACGACACGACGACCGATACCACCGTGGTGGTGCAGGCCAACAGCGACATCCCCTCGGGCGACTGCGGCGACAAGGCGGTGCTGCCCGACAACCCGCCGGGCATCGCCTGCGCCTCTCCGGCCAGCCGCGTGTTCGGGGCGCTCTCCGAGGCGCTCGGCCACCCGTTCGCAATGCCATAGCCATTCGCGTGGCCGGCTTACGCAGCGTCGGCGCAGGGGAAACAGCCCGCCGGGCGGCACCCTTTGCGAGCCCCCGGCGTTCCCCCTCCCGTTCGTGGCCCCCGCGCCCGCGTTCGGATTTCAGGGCCCCGCCACAGGCGGGGAAGACAAGTTCTTTCAGTATTTGCCCACCGGCGCGCGGTCGCCGGCGGGCCTAACGATGGCAGGCAGAGATGACATATGGACGATCCTACGATGCCATCGTGGCGGGCACCCGGCTGGCGGGATGTGCGGCGGCGATGCTGCTGGCGCGGCAGGGCGTGCGGGTGCTGGTGATCGAGAAGACGCGGCACCAGATCGCTCCCGCGCTGCCGGTGGGGCTGCTGCCCGGCACGGTGCGCTTCCTGCGGCGCTGGGGGCTTTTCGAGGCGATCCAGGGCGCCGGCACGCAAGCGATCACCCGAACCACCCATGTGTACGGCGATCTCGCCATCGACATGCCGCTCACCGGCCGGGGCCGCGCGATCTATGCGCCGAGCCGGCAGCTGCTCAAGACCTTCCTCGTGCAGGCGGCACGGCAGGCGGGGGTGGCGTTCAGCTACGAGACCGCGGTCCGGGGCGTGCTGCTCGACAGTTGCGGTGCGGTGAGTGGCCTGCGGGTGAGCCGCGGCAACGGTCCCGAAGACGACGTGACCGCGGGCCTCGTCATCACGACCGACCGGCAGCGGCCCGACGCGCACCGCTCGGCGGATTGCCTCTATCAGTATGTCCGGGGTGCGAGCCCGCGCGGGCTGCGCTGGCATCACGGCAAGGGCGTCTGGGGCGGGCTGATCCCGAGCAGCGAGGGGCTCACCTGCGCGGTGATGGCCGGGCCTGCCGTGCGCGGCGGCGGGGCTGGTCCGCTGCACGACCTCGCAGCGGCGCAGCTTCCGTCCATGGCGACTGAGCTGCGCGGTGGGATCGCGGTCGGGGCAGGGGCGGCGAGGGGGATGCTGCCCGCCGGGCGCCTGCACGGCTGGGCGATGGCCGGAGGCCCGGGCTGTGCCCTGGGGCCGCTCGCCGGGCAGGACATCTCGCGCGGGTTCCACGATGCGCAGGCGCTCTGCGATGCATTTTCTGGCGGCGCTCTCGACAGCGTGGCGCTGGGGCCGGAGGCCCGGTCGCTGAAGCTCCTGCGTCGGGGCGGCGAGGCGCTCCGCGTCGGCCGGTGAGGCGTTGCGCGTGCCGCAGTGAGGCCCGACCGAAAAGCCGCGCGGCGCGGTGAAGCGGGGACTGGGGGGGGGCGGTCCCCCGCCCCGGGCGGGTCGGGTCCGTTTGGGGCAAGGGGCCCTTGCCCGGCGTGACGCCCCTCGCCGCAGCGGGGGGCGGGCGCAGCTGTGCCCCGGGCCTGAAGAGGCCCGGGGGCCAAGCGGGGCGTCAGGAGGCCAGCAGGCCGTGCGGGTCGAGCACGAATTTCTTCGCCACGCCGCTGTCGAAGCTGGCATAGCCCTGCGGCGCCTCGTCGAGCGGGATGATCGTCGCGTTGACGATGTCGGCGATCGGAAGGCGGTCGTGCAGGATCGCCTGCATGAGCTGGCGGTTGTAGCGCAGCACCGGGGTCTGGCCGGTGTGGAAGGTCTGCGCCTTGGCCCAGCCGAGGCCGAAGCGCATCGACAGGTTGCCGGTCTGCGCGGCCTTGTCCTCGGCGCCCGGATCCTCGGTCACGTAGAGGCCGGGGATGCCGATGCCGCCGGCGACGCGGGTGATCTCCATCATCTGGTTCAGCACGATGGCGGGCTGCTCGCCGCCCGAGTGGCCACGGGCTTCGAAGCCCACCGCATCGATGGCGGCGTCGACCTCGGGCGCGCCGGTGATCTCGGCGATCATCTCGGGCAGGTTGTCGCTCTTCGACAGGTCGACCGTGGTGAAGCCCACCTTCTCGGCATGCGCGAGGCGCTCCTTGTTGAAGTCACCCACCATCACCACCGCGGCGCCGAGGATGCGCGCCGAGGCGGCCGCGGCCATACCGACCGGGCCCGCGCCCGCGACGTAGACGATGGAGCCCACGCCCACGCCCGCCTGCAGCGCGCCGTGGAAGCCGGTGGGCAGGATGTCCGACAGCATGGTGAGATCGCGGATCTTCTCCATGGCGCGGTCCCGGTCCGGGAACTTCAGCAGGTTGAAGTCGGCGTAGGGCACCATGACGTAGCGGGCCTGCCCGCCGATCCAGCCGCCCATGTCGACGTAGCCATAGGCCCCGCCCGCGCGCTCGGGGTTCACCGTGAGGCAGACGCCGGTGTCGCCCTCGCGGCAGCAGCGGCAGCGCCCGCAGGCGACGTTGAAGGGGACCGACACGACGTCGCCGACCGAGAGCATCTCGACGTCCGAACCGACCTCGACGATCTCGCCGGTGATCTCGTGCCCGAGCACGAGCCCGGGCTGTGCGGTGGTCCGACCGCGCACCATGTGCTGATCCGAGCCGCAGATGTTGGTCGAGATGACCTTCAGGATCACCGCGTGCTCGAGTTTGCGACCGTCAGGCCCGTGCAGTTTCGGGTCGTCGATCTTCTGGACCTCGACCTTTCCGGGGCCCGTGTAGACCACACCGATATTGCTCATGTCTCTTCTCCTCCATAGAGCCGCAAGCACCGGAATCCGTTCTTTATCAGACGCTTGCCGCCGAAAACTGTTCGCCGACACACGCCCGGGCCTACCGGTCTGCTGCGGTGATTTGGACAGGAATCGCGCGACTCGCACACGCTGGGAAACGACATGCGCGCAGCGTGAAGCGACAATCGTGCGGGCCGCGTCCCGGGCGCCGGTCGACGGCGGTTTTCTGCTGCCCGCAGGTCGCCCGCAGCAAGGCATTCCGACCGGCCTTCACCGCGCGGCAGGGCGCCGATGGACGGTGGTTTTTGCCCGCCCCCTTCGGTATGGAAGGCCCCGAGGCAAGACCGCAACAATCGGGACAGAGATGGAAAAGATCACCCTGCCGGAACGTCCTGGCTGGAGGGCGCAGGCCAAGGAACTCGGCTTCACCTTCGCGGACATGCATGGCGAGCCCTACTGGGACGAGACCTCGGCCTACCGGTTCACGCTCGACGAGGTCGAGACGATGATCGAGGACCCGGCCACCGAGCTGCACGCCATGTGCCGCGAGGCCGCGGCCCGCATCGTCGAGAGCGAGGAGCTGATGGAGCGGCTCGCCATCCCCGAGGCGCATCGCGATCTCGTGCGCGACAGCTGGCGGCGCGGCGATCCCGAGCTCTACGGGCGTTTCGATCTGGCGCACGACGGGCAGGGGCCCGCGAAGCTTCTGGAATACAACGCCGACACGCCGACGTCGCTCTATGAAAGCGCCTCGTACCAGTGGCTCTGGCTGGAAGGTCAGCTCGAGCTCGGCGTGCTGCACGCCGGCGACGACCAGTTCAACGGCATCCACGAGGCGCTGGTCGCCCGGTTCGCCGAACTCTTCGCCGAGGACGAGCAGCTGCACTTCACCGCCGTCGCCGGCGCGCCCGAGGATTACGCCACCGTCGAGATGCTCGGCTGGGCGGCGCGCGAGGCGGGGATGGGGGCGCATTACTGCGACCTCGACAAGATCGGGCTCAGCGACGAGGGGCAGTTCCTCGACGACGAAAGCCGGGTGATCGGCACGCTCTTCAAGCTCTACCCGTGGGAGGACCTGCTGCGCGATCCCTACGCCGACCACGTCGCCCCGTCCGGCGTGCGGATGCTGGAGCCCGCGTGGAAGGCGCTGCTGTCCAACAAGGGCCTGCTGCCGGTGCTCTGGCAGATGTTCGAGGCCCACCCCAACCTGCTGCCGTCCTTCTTCGAGGACGACGCCGACATGAACGCGCCCGGCATGGACCGGGTGGTGCGCAAGCCGCTCTTCTCGCGCGAGGGCAGCTCGATCACGATCCGCGAAAATGGCGCGGTCACCGAGGCCTCGCCCGATGACAGCTACGCCCATCATCCCCATATCCTTCAGGCCTATCATCCGCTGCCGGTCATGGATGGGTTCCGGCCGGTGGTCGGTGCCTGGATCGTGGGGCAGTCCTGCGTCGGCATGGGCCTGCGCGAGGACCGGTCCCGCATCACACAGGACCTGTCGCGCTTCAAACCGCATTTCATCCGGGGCTAGGAGGTCCCTGTCATGACGCATCCCAAGAGAAAACGCTCGCGTACCGTTGCCGTCGGCATCCTCGGCGCCGCTTCCTTTGCGCTGGCCGGCTGCCGCGACGAACAGGTGACGGCGCAGGCCTTCCCCGACCTGCAGAGCTGCCGCGACGCCTCGATCGCCAGCGCCGCGATGTCGGCCAGCGA
>NZ_JAATOS010000962.1:0-635 GCF_011806505.1 Salipiger sp. HF18
ACAGCACCAGTTCGAGAAGGTCGAGATGGTCTCGATCACGCACCCGGACAAATCCCGCGACGAGCTCGACCGGATGACCGGCTGCGCGCAGGGCATCCTCGAGTAGCTCGGCCTGCCCTACCGCACGGTGGCACTCTGCACCGGCGACATCGGCTTCGGCGCTCGCCGCACCCATGACCTCGAGGTCTGGCTGCCCGGACAGAACACCTACCGCGAGATCTCCTCGGTCTCGGTCTGCGGCGATTTCCAGGCCCGGCGCATGAACGCGCGCTTCAAGCCCACGGCAGGCGGCAAGCCCGACTTCGTGCACACGCTGAACGGCTCGGGGCTCGCGGTCGGCCGCTGCCTGATCGCCGTGCTCGAGAACGGCCAGCAGGCGGACGGCTCGGTCAGGCTGCCCGAGGCTCTGCACCCGTGGCTCGGCGGCCGCACCACGCTCACCGCCAACGGGGACCTGGTCTGAGGATGAACAAGCTCTGGGCAGCACTGGTCTTCGTGGCCGCGGTGATTTTCGCTGCCGGGCCGGTGCTGTTTCCCGGCTTCGCGGGGTTCGCGCCTGACGCTTTCCCCGTGCCGCAGGACAACCCGCCGGTGCAGCCGGCGGGCTACACTTTCGCGATCTGGGGTCTGATCTA
>NZ_JAATOS010000963.1:0-623 GCF_011806505.1 Salipiger sp. HF18
GACCACGAGGTGGTAGGGCCGCGCCTTGCCGATGAGCCCGGCCTTGGCCATGTGCGTCGCCGGCGGCGAGCCCGCGATGACGCCGATGCGCGCCTCGGCGAGCGCCGGGTCGGCGAAACGCTCGGCCTTGGCCAGCGCGCCGTTCTTCGGCACCACCAGCACGTAGGTCGAGGTCATGTAGTGGTTGGTGTTCAGCACCAGCTCGTGACCCTGCGCGTAGCCCATCACCACGTCGCATTTGCCCGCCTTCAGCGTGTTGCGGATGAAGCCCGTCGCCATCGGATACCAAGTGTAGCTCACCGGCAGCTCGAGCTTCGACGCGATGAGCTCGGCCAGCGCGTTCTCGAAGCCCGAGCCGTCCTCGGTCGACATCGGATCGTTGGCGGGGTCGGCGCAAACCCTGAAGGACGTCCGGGAGACAAGATCAGAGGTTTGCGCCTCGCCCGGCCCTGCATGGAAGGCCATCAGGGCCGTCAGCGCCACCGCGAGAAGGTGGCGCCGGTCACGACCCCATGCAGGCGTTTTCATTCTCGGAGAAGACATCGCTCTTGGCTTCCTTCTTGGCAGGGCGTCCGCGTCCGATGGCTTCGGAACCATGCGCCTTCAGGTAGGTGTAGATGTCG
>NZ_JAATOS010000964.1:0-622 GCF_011806505.1 Salipiger sp. HF18
CCTTCGGCATCCTGCCCGGCCGCGCCGATTTCCTGACCTCGCTGCCCGCCTCGGTGCTGCGCTGGCGCGACGCGGGCGGTGCGCTGCACTTCTGCGCCCTGCGCGCGGGTCTGCTGACGGTGCGCGACGGAACCCATGTCGCCGTGGCCTGTCGCGAGGGCATTCTCGGCGACGATCTCGCGGCGCTGACGGCCAAGGTCGCGAGCCTGCGCAGCGACGAGGCCGACGCCGACCGCCGCGCGCGGGTCGAGCAGCTGCGGTTGCATTCGCAGGCGGTGCGCCAGCTCATGCGCTACCTGCGTCCGGGGCAGTCGAACGGCTTCGCGCATCCGCCCAAGCTCGACGCCGGACCGGGAGCCGAGGGCCGATGAGCCGCCGCCACGATCCCCGCGACGACACTGCCGATGCCGCCCGCCGCGAGGCGGCGCGCGAGACGCTCGCCCATGACGACCCCGAACCCTCGCTCGGCGCGCGGCTCGGGCAGATCGGTATCCTGGGCTGGGCCATCGTGGTGCCGACGCTGCTGGGCGTGCTGCTGGGCCGGCTTGCCGACCGGACCTTCGACACGGGCGTGTTCTTCACCGCCCCCGCGATCATGATCGGCGCGGCCATCGGCCTGCAC
>NZ_JAATOS010000965.1:0-622 GCF_011806505.1 Salipiger sp. HF18
AAGAGCGCCAGAGGCGCGCAAGACCAGCGCCTCGCGCGCGTGAGACATGCGCCGGAGGCGCCGCGGCGAAGCGCCGGAAGGCGCTTCCGACTTTTCGAGGCGCCCTAGGCGCACGGGCCGCGGGTCGGCCGGGACAGGATGGCCGCAGGGCGGTCTGGACTTTGAGCGTGGCGCGCTGGCGTCGCGGATGGATGGGCGCCCCCGGGCGCGCGAGCGAACAGGACACGCCCCGGCGAGATGACAGGAGAGAACGCATGGCAGCCTTCGACAACGTGACCGTCAAGGAAGGGGTCGAGCAGGAAACCGTGGATGCGGTCGAGGCCATCTCGACCTACAAGTATGGCTGGGAAACCGACATCGAGATGGAATACGCGCCCAAGGGCGTGAACCCGGACATCGTGCGGCTGATCTCGGAGAAGAACGAAGAGCCCGAGTGGATGACCGAATGGCGCCTCAAGGCGTTTGAGCGGTGGACCCAGATGAAGGAACCCACCTGGGCGATGGTCGACTACCCCGAGATCGACTTCCAGGAACAGTACTACTACGCACGGCCCAAGAGCATGGCGACCAAGCCCAAGTCGCTCGACGAGGTCGACCCCAAGCTTCTGGCGACCTACGAGAA
>NZ_JAATOS010000966.1:0-620 GCF_011806505.1 Salipiger sp. HF18
CAGGGCGAGCATGCCGCCCACCAGCGCCAGATCGGCGATGATGAAGGGCACGATGCCGGCGAAGACCTGTTCCAGCCGCACGTAGTCCCGGGCGACCGAATGTATGACGAAGACGTTGAGCCCCACCGGCGGCGTGATCATCCCGATCTCGAGCAGCTTGGCGACGAGCAGGCCGAACCACAGCTTGTCGACGCCGTGCTGGGCGAGGATCGGCAGGAACAGCGGCAGGGTCAGCAGCAGCGCCCCGATCGGCTCGAGGAACATGCCCAGCACGAGGGAGATCAGCACGGTCACCCGCAGCAGCGCGAAGGTCCCGAGCCCGAGGCTTTCCACGAAACCGCCCATCTGCATCGACAGGCCCGACATGGCCACGAGGCGGGTGAAGAGGTTGGCGCCGATGGCGATGATGAAGAGCGCGCCCGACGAGAGCAGCGTGTCGACGAGGCTTTCCTTGAAGTCGGCCCAGCTCAGCGAGCGGCGCAGCACGCCGATGAGCAGCGCCGCGAAGCTGCCGAAGGCGCCGGCCTCGGTGGCGGTGAAGAAGCCCGAGAACAGCCCGCCGAAGACCGCCGCGATGAGCAGCAGCACCGGCCAGATCTCGGCGGTCTTCCTCCAGCGGG
>NZ_JAATOS010000967.1:0-620 GCF_011806505.1 Salipiger sp. HF18
CCTGCCCGATTTCTACCAGAACTCGATCCGCCACCTCGCGCTGCGCCCCGACGGGCTGGTGGGTTTCGCGATGCAGTGGGAGGGCGAGGAAAGCTACGCGCCACCGCTTCTGGCGCTGCACCGCATGGGCGAGGAGCTGGTGATCTGCGAGGCACCGCTGAGCGACGAGCTGGCGATGGACGGCTACGCGGGCTCGGTCGCCTTCTCGGGCGACGGCAGCGAGATCGCCATCACTTCGCCGCGCGGCGGCCGCATCCACCGCTTCTCGGACAGCGGAGGGTTTCTCGGCGCGATCTCGCGGGCGGATGTCTGCGGGCTGGCGCCTCCCCCGGGCGGCTACATGGCCAGCGACGGGCTGGGCCCTTGCCTGCTGATCGGGCCCGAGGGCGCCATTCCCCTGTCACTGGCCGAGGCGTCGTGGGACAACCACCTCGTGCCGATCGCGGCGGCGCGGGCGTAACGCGTCCGCCTCGCGCAGGCGGCCTGCGCGGGCCGTGCCGGCACGTCCGGGCCTAGCGGCGCGCGGCCACCGTGTCGCGGATCACCTGCTCGACCTTCTTCAGAAGCACGGCATTGTCGAACTTCGCCACCGCCGTGTCGCGGGCGGCACGGGTCATGGC
>NZ_JAATOS010000968.1:0-618 GCF_011806505.1 Salipiger sp. HF18
CACGAAGACCTGCGCCAGCCGCGGCTCGAGCCCGTTGATCGGGATCGGGTTGGCGGGCAGGTCGGTGATGAATTCGACCCCCTTGCGTCGCGCGTCCTCGCCAAGGAACTGGGTCAGGTTGCCGAGCATCTCGAGCAGGTCGAATTCCTGCTCCTCTTCCTTGACCAGCTCGGAATCGAGCCGCGAGGCGTTGGAAATGTCACTGACCAGACGATCGAGGCGGCGTACGTCGTGCTCGATGACGTTGAGCAGCTTGTCGCGATGCTCTTCCTTGCGGACGATGCGCAGCGAGCCGATGGCCGAGCGCAGGCTCGCCAGCGGGTTCTTGATCTCGTGCGCGACGTCGGCGGCGAACTGCTCGTTGCTGTCGATGCGGTCGTAGAGCGCCGCGACCATGCCGCGCAGCGCGCCCGAGAGCCGCCCGATCTCGTCGGGGCGGGCGGTCAGGTCGGGGATGCGGATGCGCCGCGACGAGCCGCGGTTGCGGTTGCTGCGGTCGAGGCCGATCTCGGCGGCGTCGGCGAGGTCGGAGATCGGGTTGGCGATGGTCGAGGCCAGCACGAGGCTGAGCCCGATGGAGACCAGCGTCGCGATCACGAACATCTGCAGCACGCGCTC
>NZ_JAATOS010000969.1:0-613 GCF_011806505.1 Salipiger sp. HF18
GGGCGGGGTTCCGGATCGGGCTGCGGGGACGGGTCTTGCGGGGCGGCATCCTGTGCCGGAGGATCGCCCGGATCGCCGCGATCACCGTCCTCCGGTTGCCTGCCGTCCTCCTTGGGCCGGACGCTCTTCATCGATGCCCAGGCCTTCACCAGCGTACCGTCGACGGAGAAGTGGTCATCCGACAGCAGTGGCGCGACCTCGCGGTGGGCCAGGATGGCGGCCATCACCTTGCGTGACATGTCCGTCGTCAACAGGCGGTCGCGGTTCTTGCTGAACACGGTCGGAACCCAAATGGCGTCATCGATGCCGAGCCCCACGAACCAGCGGAACAGAAGGTTATAGTCCAGCTGCTCCATCAGCTGCCGTTCGGACCGGACCGAGTAGAGGATCTGGAGCAGGCTGGCCCGGATCAGGCGTTCCGGCGCAATCGAGGGACGGCCAAAGTCGGCGTAGAGCACGTCGAAGTCGCCATCGAGGCTGTCGAGCGCGTCATTCACCACCTGCCGGATCTTCCGCAGCGGATGCCGCGCCGGGATACGCGCCTCGAGATCGACATAGCTGAACAGCGACCCGCTCGTCTCGTCTGCACCGCGCATGTCTGTCTCCGCCGTTG
>NZ_JAATOS010000970.1:0-613 GCF_011806505.1 Salipiger sp. HF18
GCCCCGGCAAACGGTCGCCGGCCCGGCGGACCGCCCGCCCCCGCCGCGACGCCGAAGGGGCGCCGCAGGGGGGCATCTTTCAGAGTTACTCGGCCGCCGCGCGTTTCGGCAGCACCCAGCCCGGGCGCGGATAGTGGCAGGTGTAGCCGTTGGGGTGGCGCAGCAGGTAATCCTGATGCTCGGGCTCGGCCTGCCAGAAGTCGCCCACCGGCTCGACCTCGGTCACCACCTTGCCCGGCCAGAGCCCCGAGGCGTCCACGTCGGCGATGGTGTCCAGCGCCACCGCCTTCTGCGCCTCGTCCACATAGTAGATCGCCGAGCGGTAGCTCATGCCGACGTCGTTGCCCTGCCGGTTCGGCGTGGTCGGGTCGTGGATCTGGAAGAAGAACTCGAGGATCTGGCGGTAGCTGATCTTCGACGGGTCGAAGAGGATCTCGATCCCCTCCGCGTGGGTGCCGTGGTTGCGGTAAGTGGCGTTGGCCACGTCACCGCCGGTGTATCCGACGCGGGTTTTATCCACGCCCGGAAGCCTGCGGATCAGGTCTTCCATGCCCCAGAAACAACCACCGGCGAGAACGGCGCGTTCACTCATGTCAGGTCCTCCACTTGCTCG
>NZ_JAATOS010000971.1:0-599 GCF_011806505.1 Salipiger sp. HF18
ACAACAGCAACCAGAACCTCGGCAAGGCCGGTCGCGTCCGTCACATGGGCAAGCGTCCGTCGGTCCGCGGTGTCGTGATGAACCCGATCGACCACCCGCACGGTGGTGGTGAAGGCCGGACCTCCGGTGGCCGTCACCCGGTGACGCCGTGGGGCAAGCCGACCAAGGGCAAGCGTACCCGCAACACCAACAAGGCGTCGCAGAAGCTTATCATCCGCTCGCGCCACGCCAAGAAGAAGGGTCGCTAATCCATGTCGCGCTCTGTTTGGAAAGGCCCTTTCGTCGATGCCTACGTCCTGAAGAAGGCCGAGAAGGTTCGCGAAAGCGGTAAGAACGAAGTCATCAAGATCTGGTCCCGTCGCTCGACCATCCTGCCCCAGTTCGTGGGCCTGACGTTCGGCGTGTACAACGGCCAGAAGCATGTGCCGGTGAACGTGTCGGAAGACATGATCGGCCAGAAATTCGGTGAATACGCGCCGACCCGTACCTACTACGGTCACGCTGCCGACAAGAAAGCCAAGAGGAAGTAAGCCATGGGCAAGGATAAAAATCCCCGCCGCGTGGCGGACAACGAGGCGATGGCGAAGCTCCGTATGCTG
>NZ_JAATOS010000097.1:0-12487 GCF_011806505.1 Salipiger sp. HF18
GAAGGCCCGGACACCGTGGGCGCGCTCTGCCTCGAGCCGGTGACCGCCGGTGGTGGCGTCATCACGCCTCCGCCGGGCTACTGGGAGCGGGTGCAGGAGATCTGCCGCAAGCACGACGTGCTGCTGCACATCGACGAGGTGGTCTGCGGCTTGGGCCGGACGGGCACGTGGTTCGGCTACCAGAACTACGGCATCGAGCCCGACTTCGTGACCATGGCCAAGGGCGTCGCCTCGGGCTACGCGGCGATTGCCTGCTGCGTCACCTCCGAGCGGGTCTTCGACCTGTTCAAGACCGACGCCAGCGACCCGCTCGACCACTTCCGTGACATCTCGACCTTCGGCGGCTGCACCGCCGGTCCGGCCGCGGCCATCGAGAACATGCGGATCATCGAGGACGAGGGCCTGCTCGACAACACGCTCGCCATGGGCGCGCGGCTGCTCGACAACCTCAACGCGCTGAGCGAGAAGCACGCCGCCATCGGCGACGTGCGCGGCAAGGGCCTGTTCTGCGGCGTCGAGCTGGTGGCCGACCGTGGCGACCGCACGCCCCTCGACGAGAAGACCGTCGCGGCGGTGGTGGCGGAATGCGACCGCAACGGCGTCATCATCGGCATGACCAACCGCTCGCTGCCCGGCCTGAACAACACGCTCTGCCTGAGCCCCGCGCTGACTGTGAGCGCCGAGCAGATCGACCGCATCAGCGACACCATCGACGCGGCGCTGACCACCGTTCTCGGCTGATCCCCGCGAGGGGAGAATGCGACGCCGCTCCGGGAGACCGGGGCGGCGTCTTCGCATTCCGGGGCCTCGCGCGCTCTCAGAGGTGGTCGAACACCGCCCTCAGCAGCCGCTCGGCGGCGCTGTGCAGCGGGCGGAAGCGGTTCTGGATGATAAAGCACGGCGAGACCATGATGGGCTCGGCCAGGTGCAGCTCGACCAGCTTCGCGCCGAGCGCCCCGTGCGCCAGCATCTGCGCCACCTCGCGGGTCTGCGGGGCGATGGTGTCGGTGCTCTCGAGCAGCGCCAGCACCACCAGCAGCGACGAGGAATTGGTGACCCGCGGTGGCGTGTCCAGGGTCTGCGAATGGAACGCCGCCTCCACCGCCTGACGGATCGGAGAGGGCAGCTCCTGCACCACCCACTCGTGCTCGAGCAGCTCTGCCAGCGTGACCTCGCGCCGCCCGGCCAGCGGGTGCTGCGGCCTCACCAGCAGCGACACGGTCTCGTTGCGCGCCGGGTGCAGGCGGAAATCGCGGCTGTCATGGTTGGGCGGCAGGCGCGCGATGATGAAATCGTAATGGCCGTCGACCAGCCCGCGCACCAGTTCGTTCGAAGTGCCGACTCCGATGGTCATCTCGATGTCCGGCGCCTCGGCCCGGACCTGCCGCACCGCCGGCATCACCAGCCCCACCGCGGGGCCAGTCACCGCCCCCACGCGCACCCGCCCGGTCTCGCCCGAGGTCACACGCCGCGCCTCTTCCTCGAGCGCGCCGTATTCCTCGAGGATCACCTTGGCGTGGCGGATGCAAAGCGCGCCCAGCGCGGTCGGGCGCATGCCCTTGGGGTGACGCTCGAACAGCGCCCCGCCGGCGCGCGCCTCGATCTCGGCCAGCACGCGCGACGCGGCAGGCTGCGACATCGCCGCCATCTGCGCCGCCCGCTGCAGCTGGCCGGTCTCGGCAATCCGCATCAGCAGCGCGAGGTGGGAAGGCCGGAGACGGTTGGCGAAGTCCATGGCGGCACAACATATCATCTGAGGTATGCAGATTTTCGGTAATTCGAATTGAGCGTTATGTAAACGCCCTGTTACTCCTTCCAGCGGGTTCGGGAGGACCCGCAAGGGAGACCCAGCGCCGACGGGGGAGACGTCTGGCGCATCCAGAGGAGGAATACCGTGTATCTCAAGAGAATCCTGGCCTCGGCCAGCGCTGTTGCGCTGCTCGCGACCGCCGCGCTTGCCGATGGCACCGTGGGCATCGCCATGCCGACCAAGTCGTCGGCCCGCTGGATTTCCGACGGCAACTCGATGGTCGAGCAGTTCAAGGAAGCCGGCTACGAGACCGACCTGCAATACGCCGAGGACGACATCCCGAACCAGCTTGCCCAGATCGAAAACATGATCACCAAGGGCGTGGACGTGCTGGTGATCGCCGCCATCGACGGCACCACCCTGTCGAACGCGCTCGAGAACGCGGCGGCGAGCGGCATCAAGGTGATCGCCTATGACAGGCTGATCCGCGACAGCGAGAACGTCGACTATTACGCCACCTTCGACAACTTCAAGGTGGGCGTCCAGCAGGCCACCACGCTGGTCGACGGACTCAAGGAACGGTTCCCGGACGTGAAGCCGTGGAACGTCGAGCTGTTCGGCGGTTCGCCGGACGACAACAACGCCTACTTCTTCTACGATGGCGCCATGAGCGTGCTGCAGCCGCTGATCGACGACGGCTCGGTCAACGTCGTCTCGGGGCAGATGGGCATGGACACCGTCGGCACCCTTCGCTGGGACGGCGCGGTGGCACAGTCGCGCATGGATAACCTGCTGTCGGCCCACTACACCGATCAGGAGGTGCACGGCGTGCTGTCGCCTTATGACGGGCTCTCCATCGGCATCCTGTCCTCGCTCAAGGGCGTGGGCTACGGTTCGGGCGACCTCAAGATGCCCATCGTGACCGGCCAGGATGCCGAGGTGCCCTCGGTGAAGTCGATCCTCGCGGGCGAGCAGTATTCCACCATCTTCAAGGACACCCGGTCGCTTGCGGGCGTGACGGTCGGCATGGTCGACGCCCTGCTCAAGGATGGCGAGCCCGAGATCAACGACACCTCGACCTATGACAACGGGGTCAAGGTGGTGCCGTCCTACCTGCTCGAGCCGCTGCCCGTCACCGGCGCGAACTGGGAAGAGCGCCTGATCGACAGCGGCTACTACAGCATGGACCAGATCAAGTAATCCAACCGGCTCCTCCTGGCCTGTCCGGGCCATGACCCGGGCGGGCCGCTTTCAAGCGAAGGGTGTGACATGTCCGCACTTCTCGAAATGCGCGCGATCACCAAGACCTTTCCCGGCGTCAAGGCGCTCGACGAGGTCAACCTGACGGTCAGGCAGGGCGAGATCCACGCGCTGGTCGGCGAGAACGGCGCCGGCAAGTCCACCCTGATGAAGGTGCTGTCGGGCGTCTACCCGGCGGGCTCCTACGACGGCGAGATCCACTATGACGGCGCTCTCGCCGAGTTCCGCGACATCTCGGACAGCGAGAAGCGCGGCATCATCATCATTCACCAGGAACTGGCGCTGGTGCCGCTGCTGTCGATCGCCGAGAACGTCTTTCTCGGCAACGAGAACGCCCGCAACGGCGTGATCGACTGGCAGGGCACTTTCCAGCGGACGGAAGCGCTGCTGCGCAAGGTCGGCCTGCGCGAGGCCCCGACGACACTGGTCGACAAGCTGGGCGTCGGCAAGCAGCAGCTGGTCGAGATCGCCAAGGCCCTGTCCAAGGAGGTCCGGCTGCTGATCCTCGACGAGCCGACCGCGGCGCTGTCCGAGGCGGACAGCCAGGCGCTGCTCGACCTGATGCTCGAGCTGAAGGTGCAGGGCGTCACCAGCATCATCATCAGCCACAAGCTCAACGAGGTGCGGCGTGTCGCCGACACCGTGACCGTGATCCGCGACGGCTCGACGGTGTCCACGATGGACGCCCGCAGCCACCCGATCACCGAGGCCGCCATCGTGCGCGACATGGTGGGCCGCGACATGGCCCACCGCTACCCCGAGCGCCAGCGCCGCGCCGGCGAGGTGCTGATGGAAGTCAGCGACTGGAACGTCTGGCACCCCGAGCACGTCGACCGGCAGGTGATCCGCTCGGCCAGCCTGCACGTGCGCGCGGGCGAGGTCGTGGGCATCGCGGGGCTGATGGGCG
Organism: Salipiger sp. HF18; assembly: GCF_011806505.1. Taxonomy (NCBI): domain Bacteria; kingdom Pseudomonadati; phylum Pseudomonadota; class Alphaproteobacteria; order Rhodobacterales; family Roseobacteraceae; genus Salipiger; species Salipiger sp. HF18. The sequence goes on from NZ_JAATOS010000097.1 coordinate 3,918, forward strand.
CCGGGCGCACCGAGCTTGCCATGAGCCTCTTTGGCCGCTCATGGGGGCGCAATGTCTCTGGCACGGTGAAGATCCGCGGGCAGGAGGTCGACGTCTCGAAGGTCGACCGCGCCATCGCCGCGGGCCTCGCCTACGTCACCGAGGACCGCAAGAGCCTTGGCCTGATCCTCGAGGAGACGATCCAGCGCAACGTGACGCTGGCGAACCTGCAGGGCGTGTCCTCGGGCGGGGTCCTCAACGAGAACGCCGAGACCGAGGTCTCCGAGAAATACCGACGGGCGATGAACATCCGCACGCCGAGCGTCTTCCAGAAGGTGATGAACCTCTCGGGCGGCAACCAGCAGAAGGTGGTGCTGTCGAAGTGGCTCTTCGCCGGGCCCGAGGTGCTGATCCTCGACGAGCCCACCCGCGGCATCGACGTCGGCGCCAAGTTCGAGATCTACGGCATCATCAACGAGCTGTCGGCACAGGGGAAAGGGGTGCTGATGATCTCGTCCGAGATGCCCGAGCTCCTGGGCATGTGCGACCGCATCTACGTGATGAACGAAGGGGCCCTCGTCGGTGAGCTCACCGCGGCAGAGGCCAGCCAGGAGCGCATCATGTCGCTCATCGTGACGGAATAGGGAGGAGCGGGGCATATGGCACTTGCGGAACAGACCGGCGGGGAGACCGCGACCAAGAGCGTCGGGGACTACCTGCTCAGCCACCTGCGGGAATACGGGCTGCTCTTCGCCCTGATCGCCATCATGGTGTTCTTCCAGATCGTGACCGGCGGCACGCTGCTGCGCCCGGTCAACATCACCAACCTGCTGCTGCAGAACAGCTACATCATCATCATGGCGCTGGGGATGCTGATCGTCATCGTCTCGGGTAACATCGACCTCAGCGTCGGCTCGGTGATGGGCTTCATCGGCGCGCTGGCGGCGGTGCTGATCGTCAACATGGGGCTGCCGTGGCTGCTGACGATCCTGATCTGCCTCGTGGTGGGCGGGCTCATCGGCGCGGCTCAGGGCTACTGGGTCGCCTACTGGAAGATCCCCTCGTTCATCGTGACGCTGGCCGGGATGCTGGTGTTCCGCGGCCTGTCGCTGTGGCTGCTCGAAGGCCAGTCCGTAGGCCCCTTCCCGCGCGAGTTCCAGACCATCGCCAACGGCTTCGTGCCCGACATCTTCCCCTCCGCCATCGGGCAGGCGCTGGCCCCGGTCTTCGACGCACGACAGGTCAACGTGCTGGCGCTGATCACCGGCATCGTCGCCGCCGCCATCATCGTCTGGGGCGGCATGCGCAAGCGCGCCCGCAACAAGGCCTACGGCGTCGTCGACGAGCCGCGCAGCTTCTTCATCGCCCGCAACGTCATCATCGGCGCGGCGCTGATCTTCATCATGTACAAGCTCAGCACCTTCCGCGGCCTGCCCAACGTGCTCATCACCATGGGCGTGCTGACCATCATCTACGCCTTCCTCACCGAGCGCACGGTCACCGGCCGCCGGATCTATGCCCTCGGCGGCAACCAGAAGGCCGCCAAGCTCTCGGGCATCAAGACCGAGCGGCTGACCTTCCTCGCCTTCGTCAACATGGGCATCCTCGCCGCCGCCGCCGGGCTGGTCTTCGCCGCACGGCTCAACACCGCGACGCCCAAGGCGGGCTTCTCGCTCGAGCTCGACGTGATCGCGGCCGTGTTCATCGGCGGCGCCTCGATGTCCGGCGGCGTCGGCAAGATCGTCGGCGCCGTGGTCGGCGCCTTCCTGATGGGCGTGCTCAACAACGGCATGTCGATCATGGGCATCGGCATCGATTACCAGCAGATGATCAAGGGCCTCGTGCTTCTGGCCGCCGTGATCTTCGACGTCTACAACAAGAGCAAGCAGGGCTGAGCCATGACGTTTTCCCCGGCACCCTGGCCGCGCAAGCTGCGGTCGCAGGAATGGTATGGCGGCAATGGTCGCGACACGATCTACCACCGCGGCTGGATGAAGAACCAAGGCTACCCGCACGACCTCTTCGACGGGCGCCCGGTGATCGGCATCCTCAACACGTGGTCCGACCTCACCCCCTGCAATGGCCACCTCCGTGAGCTGGCCGAGAAGGTGAAGGCCGGCATCTGGGAGGCCGGCGGCTTCCCGGTCGAGGTGCCGGTGTTCTCGGCCTCCGAGAACACCTTCCGCCCCACCGCGATGATGTTCCGCAACCTCGCGGCGCTGTCGATCGAGGAACAGATGCGCGGCCAGCCCATCGACGGCGCCGTGCTGCTGGTGGGCTGCGACAAGACCACGCCGTCGCTGCTGATGGCCGCGGCCTCGACCGACCTGCCCTCCATCGTGGTGACCGGCGGGCCGATGTTGAACGGCTATTTCCGGGGAGAGCGCGTGGGCTCGGGCACCCATCTCTGGAAGTTCTCCGAGGCGGTGAAGGCCGGGGAGATGACACAGGAGGAATTCCTCGAGGCCGAGGAATCCATGAGCCGTTCGTCGGGCACCTGCAACACCATGGGCACGGCGAGCACCATGGCCTCGATGGCCGAGGCGCTGGGGATGGCGCTTTCCGGCAACGCGGCCATCCCGGCGGTGGACAGCCGCCGCCGGGTCATGGCCCAGCTTTCGGGGCGACGCATCGTGCAGATGGTCAAGGACGACCTGAAGCCCTCGGACATCATGACCAAGGCGGCCTTCGAGAACGCCATCCGTTGCAACGGCGCCATCGGCGGCTCGACCAACGCGGTGATCCACCTGCTCGCCATCGCGGGCCGGGTGGGCGTGGACCTGACGCTCGACGACTGGGACCGCTGCGGGCGTGACGTGGCGACCATCGTGAACCTGATGCCCTCGGGCAAGTACCTGATGGAAGAGTTCTTCTACGCCGGCGGCCTGCCGGTGGTGCTGAAGCGGCTCGGCGAGGGCGGTCAGCTCAACCGCGATGCGCTCACCGTCTCGGGCGAGACCATCTGGGACGAGGTGAAGGGCGTCCGCAACTGGAACGAGGACGTGATCCTGCCGCTCGACAAGGCGCTCACGCAGCAGGGTGGCATCGCCGTGCTGCGCGGCAACCTCGCCCCCGACGGGGCGGTTCTGAAGCCCTCAGCCGCCTCGCCGCACCTGCTGAAGCACCGGGGCCGCGCCGTCGTCTTCGAGGACATCGACGACTACAAGGCGCAGATCAACGACGAGGCGCTCGACATCGACGAAACCTGCGTCATGGTGCTTAGGAACTGCGGGCCCAAGGGCTATCCGGGCATGGCCGAGGTCGGCAACATGGGCCTGCCGCCGAAGGTGCTGAAGAAGGGCATCACCGACATGGTGCGGATCTCGGACGCGCGCATGTCGGGCACCGCCTACGGTACGGTGATCCTGCACACCTCGCCCGAGGCCGCCGCGGGCGGGCCTCTGGCGGTGGTGCGCTCGGGCGACATGATCGAGGTCGACGTGGCGGAGCGGCGCATCCATCTCGACATCCCCGACGAAGAGCTGAGCGCGCGGCTTGCGGCGTGGCGGCCCAACCACGAGCAGCCCGAAAGCGGCTATGCCTGGCTGCACCAGGCCCATGTGCAGGGCGCCGACACCGGCGCGGATCTCGACTTCCTCAAGGGCTGCCGGGGCGCCCCGGTCGGAAAGGACTCGCATTGATGGAGATCGCGCTCGTCGGCATCGGAAAGATCGCGGTGGACCAGCACGTGCCCGCCATCGCGTCGAGCCCCGACTGGGAGCTCGCCGCCACGGTTTCGCGCCATGGCCGCGTCGAGGGCGTGCCCGCCTATGACGATTTCGCCCGGATGCTGGCCGAGCGGCAGGACATCCGCGTGGTCTCGCTCTGCCTGCCGCCGGTGCCGCGCTTCGACTACGCGCGGGCCGCGATCGAGTCCGGTCGTCACGTGATGCTGGAAAAGCCCCCCGGCGCGACCCTCGGCGAATGCCACGCGCTCGAAGAGATGGCCCGCCGACACCGGGTGTCGCTCTACGCCACGTGGCATTCGCGGCAGGCCGACAAGGTGCCCGCGGCCAAGGCCTGGCTGGCGGAGCGGACGCTGCACCGTCTGCGGATCACCTGGCTCGAGGACGTCCGGCACTGGCATCCCGGGCAGGACTGGGTGTTCGAGGCCGGCGGGCTCGGCGTCTTCGATCCCGGCATCAACGCGCTGTCGATCCTGACCGAGATCCTGCCCGACGACGTGCACCTCACGGGGGCCGAGCTGCGTTTCCCGTCGAACCGCGAGACCCCCGTCACCGCGAGCTGCCGCTTCCACCACCCGGGCGGCGCCGAGGTGAGCATGGAGCTCGACTGGCTGCATCAGGGGCCGCCCACATGGAGCATCGAGGCCGAGACCGACGCCGGCACCCTGCTGCTGGAGAACGGCGGCGCCACGTTGTCTATCGACGGCACACGGGACGAGAGCCTGCCGGGGCTCGCGGGCGAATACCCGAGGCTCTACGCGCAGATGGCAGAACTCGTGCGCTCGGGCGGGGTCAACATGGACCTTGCGCCGTTGCGCCACGTGGCCGACGCCTTCCTGCTGGGCCGGCGCGTTGCCGCGGCGCCCTTCGACTGGGACACCGCGTGACCGACGCCCCTGCCCCCTTCGGCACCGCCCCCGACGGCAGCCCGGTGAAGATCGCGCAGATCGCCGCCGGGGACGTTACCGCGCGGGTGGTGTTCTGGGGCGCGAGCCTCGTCGATTTCCGGCTGGGTGGCGTGCCGCTTGTGCTGGGGTGCGACGCGTTCGACGCCTATCTCGGCCCGATGCGCTATTTCGGCGCCATCGTCGGGCCGGTGGCCAATCGCATCGCCCGGGGCCGCATGGTGCTGGGCGGGCAGCGCCACGAGCTCGACCGCAACGAGGCCGGGCGCACCACGCTGCACGGCGGGTCCGACGGGTTCGGCACCAGCAACTGGCGGATCGTGGATCTCGCCGACAGCTCGGTGACGCTTGAGCTGCACAGGCCCGGCGGGCTCGGCGGCTTTCCCGGCTCCCTCGAGGTCGAGGCCCGCTACACGCTCGGCGACGGCGGAGCGCTGACGCTCGACATCGCCGCGACCACCGATCAAGAGACGGTCTTCGCCCCCGCCTTCCACGGCTACTGGTCGCTCGACGGCCAGCCCGACCTTGGCGGGCACAGGCTCACGGTCGCGGCCGAGACCTACCTGCCCGTCGATAGCGCCAAGATCCCCGAAGGCGCGCCGCAGCCGGTTGCGGGCACGGTCTTCGACCACCGCACGCCGAGCACGCCCGCCCCGGGGATCGACCACAATTTCTGCCTGAGCACCGAGCGCGGTACCCTGCGCCACGCCTGCACGCTCGAGGCAGGCGGGCTCCGGCTCGAGGTCTCGAGCACCGAGCCCGGCCTGCAGGTCTACACGGGCGTCAAGATCGACAGCGCGCCTTTCCCCGGCCATGGCGGCGCGCCCCATGGCCCCAACGCCGGCATCGCCATCGAGCCGCAGGGCTGGCCGGATGCGGTCAACCGCCCGGACTTCCCGCCCGTCGTGCTGCGCCCCGGCCAGCCCTACCGACAAACCTCACGCTTCGCCGTGACCCGCATCGACTGAAGAGGCCCCCGATGAAGACACCGCTGACCGGAATCCTGCCCGTCGCCCCCACCCCGTTCCACGACGACGGGCGCATCGACCCCGAGGGCATGTGCCGCGTGCTCGACTGCATGATCGATCAGGGCGTGGACGCGATCTGCATCCTCGCCAACTACTCGGAACAGTTCCTGCTCTCGGACGAGGAGCGCGCCGCGCTGACCCGGGTGAGCCTCGAGCATGTCGCCGGGCGCGTGCCGGTGATCGTCACCATCAGCGCCTTCGCCACCGCCATCGTGACCGCCCGCGCCCGCGAGGCCGAGAGCCTCGGCGCTGCGATGCTGATGATGATGCCGCCCTACCACGGTGTCGGGCTGGTGCCCGCCGAGGCCGGGATCTTCGAGCATTTCCAGGCGGTGTCGGACGCGGTCTCGATCCCGATCATGGTGCAGGACGCGCCGCTCTCGGGCGTGACCCTGTCGGTGCCGCTGCTGGCGCGCATGGCCCGCGAGATCGAGAACGTCTCGTATTTCAAGATGGAGACTCCCTTCGCCGCGGACAAGCTCGCGGCGCTGATCGAGGCGGGTGGCGAGCACATCGTCGGCCCCTTCGACGGCGAGGAGGCGGTGACCCTGCTGGCCGATCTCGACGCCGGCTGCACCGGGACCATGACCTCGGCGCTGCAGCCCGAGAAGATCCGCCCCATCGTCACCAGCTATCTTGCCGGGGACACCGATGCGGCGCTGGCGCAGTGGAAGCTCTGCCTTCCGCTCATCAACCACGAGAACCGGCAATGCGGGCTGCGCGCTGCGAAGGTGGTGATGAAGGAAGGCGGCGTGATCGGTTCGGACCATGTGCGGCACCCGCTGAAACCGATGTACGCGCGCACGCGCGAGCGGCTGCTGTTGCTCTCGCAGGAGCTTGACCTCATTGCCCTCAACTGGGGCAAATAGGCGAGAGACCACCGGAGCACCCCATGACCTACCGTGCAACCCTCTACGACGACCGCCCCTGCGAACTTGGCGAGGGGCCGCTCTGGCACCCTGAGCGGCAGCAGCTCTTCTGGTTCGACATCGCGGGCCGCAGGCTGCTGTCGCGCGCCGGAGACACGCCGCTCGAGTGGCGCTTCGACGAGCACCACAGCGCCGCCGGCTGGGTCGACCGCGACACGCTGCTGGTGGTTTCCGAGACCGGGCTCTGGCGCTTCGACATCGAAAGCGGCGAACGCGTGCTGCTGCAGCCGCTCGAGGAGGAAAACGAGGCCACCCGCTCGAACGACGGGCGCGCCGATCCGATGGGCGGGTTCTGGATCGGGACCATGGGCAAGGGCGCGGAGCCCGGCGCCGGGGCGATCTACCGCTGGTATCGCGGCGAGCTGCGCCAGCTGGTGGCCGGGATCAGCGTCTCCAACTCGATCTGCTTCGCCCCGGACGGACGCACCGCCTATTTCGCCGACACACCCGAGGGCCGGATCCGGCGCCAGCCGCTCGACGCCGAAGGCTGGCCCTCGGGCGAGCCCGCGCTCTTCGCCGACCCGGGCGCGAGCGGCCTGCGGCCCGACGGCTCGGTGACCGATGCCGAGGGCACGCTGTGGAATGCCGCATGGGGCGCCGGGAAGGTCACGCGCTACGGGGCCGACGGGCAGCCCGGGCTCGAGGTCACGCTGGCGGGCAGCCAGAGCACCTGCCCGGCCTTCGGCGGCCTGGAGTTCCGCACGATGTTCGTGACCACCGCCCGCGAGGGGCTGACCGCGCCGGACGCGGGACAGGGCTGCGTCTACGCCATCGACCTGCCCTGTGCAGGCCGGCCGGAGCCCCGCGTCCTCCTGCCCTGACGGGTCACACCACCGCCTCGACCAGCGCCGCCACGTCGCTGAGGCATCTGCGGCGAAGCTCGTCCACGAGGTCCGAACGCGCCTGCGGGTCCGACGGCCAGAGCGCCATCTCGACCGCCCGGACGTAGTGGGTGACCAGCCCGATGGGCTCGTCCGAGGCAAAGGCGGTCAGCGCATCCATGTGCACGCGCGCCAGATCGCGGTCTTTGTCAAGGATCGCCCGCTCCAGCACGGAGGCATGAAACCAGATCACCGCGTGGGCCAGCGAGCCGCGCGCGAGGCAGGCGAGGCCGTCGGCGATCTCCTGGTCCCGGGCCTCGCGATCCTCGGCCACCAGCGCGGCGAAACCGAAGATCGTGCCGCCGACATAGGCGTCAGTCCCGGCGTCGGGCAGCAGCGCCGCGATGCGGCTGCGGGCGGCTTCGGCATCGCCGCCCCGCAACGCGCTGAACGCCTTCAGCGTCTCCACGTCCTTGGAGAACCGGCTCTCGCCCGGGGTCAGCGCCTCGATGGCGGCAAGATCCTCGTCGAGCCCCTCGATATCGCCGTTCATCAGCCGCATCTCGGCACGGACCTCGCGGGCGATGAGCTCGGTACGCACCGCCCCGCACTGCCGGGCGCTGTCGACGGCGATGTCGGCGAGCAGGTGGGCATGCGGGCCCGGGTCCGCGAAGAAGAGCGCGAAGGCCCGCATGAAGAGGTACTCCTCGCGCACCAGCCCGAGCCCGGCCTCCTCGGCGATCTCGATGGCGCGTGAGAAATGCCGGTGCGCAGAGGCGAAACGTCCGGCAGCATAGGTCGCGTCGCCGATGCCGCCATGCCCCCGGGCGATGCCGCGCGGATCGCCGGTCGCCTCGGCCGCTGCCAGCGACGCGCAGTGCTGGGCAAGGCATTCGGCCAATTCGCCCCGGAGGAAGGCGCGGTTGCCGCGCTGCTCGTGGATCTCGGCACGCCCGAGCCCGGTCAGGCCGATGCTGTCGGCGATCTCCTCGGCGGCATCGAGCACGCGGTCGGCCTCGTCGCCACGTCCCAGCCGGTGCAGCACCAGCGCCTGCCGGCACAGCATGGCGGCGCGGGTCTCGGCGCGGATCGCCTTGCCGTGAGCGGCGCGGTAATCGTCGAGCGCCCCCTTCATGTCGCCGCGGATCCGCCGCAGCCCGGCGCGACAGGAGTGCAGCTCGGCCATGGCCTCGGGGTCGCCGTCCCGGGCGAGCCCCGCCTC
>NZ_JAATOS010000972.1:0-597 GCF_011806505.1 Salipiger sp. HF18
GTTTCTGAGCGATGTTCATCGGGTGTCCCCCTTTTATCATCTCCAATTCACGTGTTTCTGCACGATGCGCCGCCTCATCGCAAGATATCTTGCTGCAGGTGCACCGGCATAATTTGCAAACCGATGGTTTGCAAAAGCTAATCATCGCCGCCTCCTGACAGCCCGACACCTGCCCGTCGCCAGAACGGCACCCGGCCAGACGCCCGCCCCGGCTGGCCGCCACCGCCACCGCCGCCGCCCCGACGCAGAACGTCACCGTCACCGGCAACAACGGCGGCACGATCGCCACGTCCCGCGACTGCGCCCGGGCCTCCGGGTCGGCCACCTGCGCGACCTCGAGCACGCTGACCTCGCCCGCCGGCGAGCCCCCCAACCGGGGCCCCGAGCGCAACCGTACCTCCGGCGACGGCCAGTCCAAGACCCCGACCAGCCGCACTGGCCCGGGCGGCGGGACCAGCGGCCGCACCCACCTGGTCACCCGCTGAGCCGAAGGCCGGCAGCCCGTCCCTCGCGCGGGCTGCCGCACCTGACACGCGGCGCGCAGGGGCGAAGCTTCGCGAGGGCGGGAGCCGGAGATGGCGCCCGCCCTTGCCCGCT
>NZ_JAATOS010000973.1:0-594 GCF_011806505.1 Salipiger sp. HF18
GCTGCTTCGGTCGCGATGGATTTTCCCCCGCAAGCCCCGTAAGACCATCGAAATGCCCCCTTACGACTCGAGGGTGCAGAAGAGGCAGGAGGCAGGCCCATGGCAGTTGGTGTGTTCGATTCCGGACTCGGCGGACTCACGGTCCTTGACGCGGTTTCAAAGCGTCTTCCCGAGGTTCCCTTTGTCTATTTCGCCGACAGCGCGCATGCGCCCTACGGCGTGCGCGACGCCGACGACATCTACAATCTCACCACCGCCGCGGTGGACCGGCTCTGGCATGCGGGCTGCGATCTGGTGATCCTCGCCTGCAACACCGCCTCGGCGGCGGCGCTACGCCGGATGCAGGAGACATGGATCCCGCGCGACAAGCGCGTGCTGGGCGTGTTCGTGCCGCTGATCGAGGCGATGACCGAACGTCAGTGGGGCGACAATTCGCCGCCGCGCGAGGTCGGCGTGCAGCACGTGGCGCTCTTCGCCACGCCGGCCACCGTGCGCAGCCGGGCCTTCCAGCGCGAGCTGGCCTTCCGCGCCATCGGCGTCGACGTCGAGGCGCAGGCCTGCGGCGGGCTGGTGGACGCCATCGAGGAGGGCGAC
>NZ_JAATOS010000974.1:0-593 GCF_011806505.1 Salipiger sp. HF18
CTGTTGCGGCGGCGGATCGCGGCGGACGCGCTCGGAAGCCTGCTGCTCTACGGTCCGCCCGGCATCGGCAAGACCTCGATCGCGCGCGCCGTCGGGCAGATGCTCGGCAAGGAATTCCGCGTGCTGCATGCCGCGGGCGTGCGGGTCTCGGACATCCGCAAGATTGCCGACGAGGCCCGGATCCGCCCCGTGCTGATGTTCGTCGACGAGGTGCACCGCCTGTCGTCCACGCAGGCTGACGACCTGCTGACGATCTGCGAGGAAGGCACCGCCGATTTCATCGGCGCCACCACCGAGAATCCCTACCACGCCATCCCCAAGGCGCTGATCTCGCGCTCGCAGGTGCTGAAGCTCGAGCCGCTGGCCATCGAGGACATGGAGGAGGTGCTGCGCCGGGGCATGACCCGCCTCGCCTCGGACGGCATCGAGGTCGAGATCGCGCCCGAGCACCTGAGGCTGATCGCCGGGCGCTCCGGCGGCGACGCGCGCAAGGCGCTGACCGCGCTGGAAAGCCTCGCGGTCGGCCATGGCGAGGCCAGGGTGCGGATCACCGATGCGATGATCGAAGAGGTCTACGCCGCGGCACCGGTGAG
>NZ_JAATOS010000975.1:0-580 GCF_011806505.1 Salipiger sp. HF18
GGGCGATCCCGACCAGCTGCGGCAGGTGGTGGTGAACCTCGTCGAGAACGGGGTGAAATACTCGGGCCGTGGCGCCGAGGTGAAGGTCTCGGTGAGGGGTCCCGAGTATCATTCCCGGCTGCGCGGCGACGCGGTGGTGATCACCGTCTCGGATACCGGTCCGGGCTTCGATCCGCTGCACATCCCGCGCCTGACCGAGCGCTTCTACCGGGTCGACAACCACCGCTCGCGCGAGATGGGCGGGACCGGGCTTGGCCTCGCCATCGTCAAGCACATCATCAACCGGCACCGTGGCCGTTTGCGGATCGAGAGCCGGCCCGGCGCGGGTGCGCAGTTCCGTGTGGTGCTTCCGGCGCGGGTGTGACGCGGTCGCCAGCCGGGGCCGGGGCGCTGTTGTGCGCCTCGACCGCGGGCAGCAGCGCCAGCACGTCCTCGACCGTGGGCGAGGGCGGCAGGTGCGTCTTCACCCAGCCCTCGTGTGCGCCCACCACCTGTAGCGGAAAGCGGTCGAGGCCGATGAGCTTGGCGATGCAGAAGCGATGGTTGCCCGAGCCGGTCTTGCAGAGGCTCCCGGCCGCCA
>NZ_JAATOS010000976.1:0-575 GCF_011806505.1 Salipiger sp. HF18
AGCACCGTTTGCACCTTCGAAGACCTCGAGCGTCTCGGACAGGCGCTGCGCCTCGGTGTTGAGGCTCTGGCCCGCCGCATTCAGCTCTTCGACCACCGCGGCGTTGTGCTGGGTCATGCCCTCGAGCTGCTGCACGCTGCCGTTGATTTCGCTCAGCCCGTCGGTCTGGGTCCGCACCGACCCGGCGATCTCGGAGATCAGCTTGCCCAGCGACTCCACCTGCTCGAGCACCTGCCCCAGCGAGGCGCCGGTCTGCTGCACCAGATTGCTGCCCTCGCGGACCTCGTCGTTGGAGGCGCGGATCAGTGTCTTGATCTCTTGCGCCGCCTCTGCCGCGGTCTGGGCGAGGCTGCGCACCTCGGAGGCCACCACCGCGAAGCCGCGGCCCGCCTCGCCGGCGCGCGCCGCCTCGATCTTGGCGTTGACCGCGAGGATGTTCACCTGCCGGGCGATCGAGGCGATCTGGCCGTTCGAGGTCTTCACCGCCTCGAGCATTTCGGCCACGAGATCGTTCTCGGCATGTACCGACTGCACCCAGCGCGCCAGCTCGCGCGCCGCCTGTCCCGACTGGGAAA
>NZ_JAATOS010000977.1:0-574 GCF_011806505.1 Salipiger sp. HF18
CTTAGAGCTGGTCCCACGGGTGGCGCGTGGCCCCGCGGTTCCCCCGCCATTCGACCTGCATCGGCACCGGCGCAAGGACAGGGCCCACCGCCTGCAGCAGGAACGCCGCCTCGGTGCCCTCGGGGAGCGTACCGTCGAACTCGGGCCGGATGCCGATCATCGGGCCCGCCGGGGCCACCGCGCGGGTGACGGAGCGCTCGACCGGACGCCCGGAGCCCTCGGCCACACGCAGCGTGAGCCGCGCCTCCTGCGGCCGGCCCTCGGTCCCCGCATCCGGGTCGGGCAGCGGCAGGGTGAGCTGCGCCTTGCCGTCGGCATCGGTGCGCAGGTCGGCGGCGAAGGCGCGGGTCTGCGGATTGGCCTCGCCGTCATGGCGCCCGAAACTGTAGCCGGGCAGCGTCTCGAGCGTGCGGCGCGGGATCAGGGTGAGTTCGCCCTCGATGGGCAGGTCGGCCCCCGGCGCACCAAAGAGGTAGCGCGCCTCGAGATCCAGCAGCGGCGGCGCATCGCGACGGATCGGCGCATCGGGGAGTGTCAGGGTCACGTCGATGCGCTCGGGGACGAAATCCTCGAC
>NZ_JAATOS010000978.1:0-572 GCF_011806505.1 Salipiger sp. HF18
TGCGCCTCGCGGCCGCGGCGCTGACGGCGAACGACCCTTCCGAGGACGGCGAGCGCGGCGTGATCGTCAACACCGCCTCCGTCGCGGCCTTCGACGGGCAGATCGGTCAGGCGGCCTATGCCGCGTCGAAGGGCGGCGTCGCCTCGCTGACCCTGCCCGCCGCGCGAGAGCTGGCGCGGCACGGCATCCGCGTGGTGACCATCGCGCCGGGGATCTTCGGCACGCCGATGATGGCGGGGCTGCCGCAGGACGTGCAGGACTCGCTCGGCGCCTCGGTGCCGTTCCCGCCGCGTCTGGGCAAGCCCGCGGAATACGCGTCGCTGGTGCGGCAGATCTTCGAGAACACCATGCTCAACGGCGAGGTCATCCGCCTCGACGGCCCGCTGCGCATGGCGCCGAAGTGACACGGTCATCCGGGAGAGCCGCGCCGTCGCCAGCCCGCGGGTTGGCGATGCGACCGTCGCGCCTCTCGGTTTATCCCGGCCACGTCCGAAGGAGCTCGACACGACGCGCTGTCGGTTCACAATCGCCAGCCCCGGGGGGCGGGCTGGCGATGGCGCGGCGGCGCTTCG
>NZ_JAATOS010000979.1:0-570 GCF_011806505.1 Salipiger sp. HF18
CTAGACGTCAGGAGTTCTACCCGCCCGGCCGGCGGTTCCGTTTCCGGAACCGATCACGGCGTCGAGAGGGTCACCAGAGCGTCTGCCTGGCCCGCTCGGGGTAGGTGCGGTCCCAGGCCCCTGCCTCGATCTCGCCGCTGGTCATCTCGTCGAGGATCTCGCCCAGAGACGGGGTCTCGGCGCCGTCATCGCGGTCCCAGAGGCCCGAGCGCAGCAACGCCTTGGGGCATTGCGCGTAGACCTCGGCGATCTCGATCACCGCGACCGTGGCGGGCAGCATGCTCTTGCGCGCGAAGCGGCCGCGCAGCGCCTCGTCGTCGGTCAGCCACGCCTTGCCGTTCACCCGCACCACCGAGTTGTCGCCGGGCACCATGAACATCAGCGAGATGCGCCCGTCGGTGACGAGGTTGCGCAGGCTGTCGAGCCGGTTGTTGCCGCGCCAGTCGGGCAGCGCCAGCGTGCCGGGGTCGAGCTCGAGCACCACCGGACCGTCGTCGCCGCGCGGCGTGCCGTCGGTGCCGTTGGGGCCCACGGTCGAGACGACGCAGAAGCGCGAGGCGGCGATCCACT
>NZ_JAATOS010000980.1:0-568 GCF_011806505.1 Salipiger sp. HF18
GCAGGTCGTCGACCACCACACCTATGTCATCGCCGGTGACGGCTGCCTGATGGAAGGCGTGAGCCAGGAGGCGCTCGGCATCGCCGGCCGCTACGGCCTCGGCCGCCTCGTCCTGTTCTGGGACAACAACGACATCACCATCGACGGCAAGGTGTCGCTGTCGGACCGCACCGACCAGGTCGCCCGCTTCAAGGCCTCGGGCTGGCACGTGCAGGAGATCGACGGCCACGACCCCGAGGCCATCGACGCCGCCATCGTGGCCGCGAAGAAGGTCACCGACCAGCCGTCGATGATCGCCTGCAAGACCCACATCGCGCTGGGTCACGCCGCGCAGGACACATCCAAGGGCCACGGCGCGCTGACCAACGCAGACCAGAACGCCGACGCCAAGGCGGCCTGGGGCTGGACCACCGGCCCGTTCGAGATTCCGGCCGAGATCAAGTCCTGGTGGGAAGAGGCCGGCAGCCGTGGCGCCGCCGAGCGTGAGGCCTGGGAAACCCGCCTCGCCGCGCTCTCGGAGCGCAAGCAGGCCGAGTTCAACCGTGTCATGTCGGGCGACGTGCCGAAG
>NZ_JAATOS010000981.1:0-568 GCF_011806505.1 Salipiger sp. HF18
CCGCGTCGTAATAGGCGGGCGCCTTGGGATCGCGGCCGTTCTCCTCGCCCAGAGCTTTGTAGAGCCCGTCGATCGAGATGTAGTTCAGCGAATCCACCCCGAGGTAGTCGCGGATCTCGGTCTCGGACATGCGCGCGGCGATGAGCTGCTCGCGGTCCGGCGTGTCGATGCCGAAGAAGCACGGCCACACGGTGGGCGGGCTCGCGATGCGGAAGTGCACCTCGGCGGCGCCGGCCTCGAGGATCATCTCGCGGATCTTGCGCGACATGGTGCCGCGAACGATGGAATCGTCGATCAGGATCACCCGCTTGCCGCGGATCAGGGCGCGGTTCACGTTGAGCTTGAGGCGCACGCCCATGTTGCGGATCTGCTCGGTGGGCTCGATGAAGGTCCGGCCGACGTACTGGTTGCGGACGATGCCCATCTCGAAGGGAATGCCGGATTCCTGACTGTAGCCGATGGCCGCGGGAGTGCCGCTGTCGGGCACCGGGCAGACCATGTCCGCGTCGACGGGGGCTTCGCGCGCCAGCTGGCGACCGATCTCGCGGCGCACCTCGTAGACCGACTT
>NZ_JAATOS010000098.1:0-12316 GCF_011806505.1 Salipiger sp. HF18
GCTCGAACTCACCCGCTTCTACCACCTGACAGTGGAATACTGGCCGATCATGGACCCGACCGGCCTCGGAGAAACCCGCGAGACCAAGCTCAACGCCTACCGGCAGACTCGCGACCAGATTTACGACAGACTCAGGAACCGATGGGGAGAGAGATGAGCGCGACTGACACGATCCGCAGCTATTTCGACGCGTTCAACGCCAAGGACACCGAGGCGATGCTCGCCTGCCTCGACGCAGAGGTGGCGCATCACGTCAACGAGGGCCAGGTGCGCAGCGGCAAGATCAAGTTTGCCGAATTCTGCGCCCACATGACCCACTGCTACGACGAGAACCTCACCGACATGGTGATCTTCGAGGCCGAGGGCGGCACCCGCGCTGCCGCCGAGTATATCGTCAACGGCACCTATATCGCCACGGACGCGGGCCTGCCCGAGGCACACGGTCAGTCCTACCGTCTGCCAGCCGGCTCCTTCTTCACCCTGAAGAACGGCAAGATCACCCGGGTGGTGACTTACTACAACCTCGCGGACTGGATCCGGCAGGTCCGCTGATGCGGGTCGAGACCCTGACCGGCGCGGCGCTCGACGCCGCGCTCGACGAGGTGGCGAAGCTGCGCATCGCGGTGTTTCGCGACTGGCCCTATCTCTACGACGGCGACCTCGCCTACGAGCGTCGCTACCTGCAGAGCTATCGCGACAGCCCCGGCGCGGTGCTGGTCGGCGCCTTCGACGGCGACCGGCTGGTCGGCGCCGCCACCGGCACCCCGATGGAGGATCACGCCGACGATTTCGCCGCCGCCTTCGCGGGCACCGGGCGCGATCTCGGCACGATCTTCTACTGCGCCGAATCGGTGCTGCTGCCCGAATACCGCGGCCGCGGCGTCGGGCACCGCTTCTTCGACCTGCGCGAGGCCCACGCCCGGGGGCTGGGGCGCGCCCGCTCCGCCTTCTGCGGCGTGGTGCGTCCCGCCGATCACCCGCTGCGCCCCGCCGGCGCCGCATCGCTCGACCCGTTCTGGCGCAAACGCGGCTACGTCCCGCTCGAGGGCGCGGTGGCGACGTTCCGCTGGAAGGACATCGACCGGACGGAAGAAACCGCCCACCCGCTTCAATTCTGGATCCGGGATCTCTAGATCCTCCCTGCGGGCAGCCGCGCTGCCCCGACCTTCATCTTGCCCCTAAACTCCTCGGGGGTGCGGGGGTGTGAAACCCCCGCTCCGACGCAACCCACAAGGACCTGCCGATGAAACTTGCCGCCGCCGCCTACCAGATGGACTTTCTCGAGACCTGGGGCGCCTACGTGGCCAAGCTCACCGCCTGGGTCGAGGACGCGGCCGGGCAGGGCTCCGACCTGCTGGTCTTCCCCGAATACGGCTCGATGGAACTCGCCACCCTCGCCGGGCGCGCCACCTCCGGCGATCTCGAAGCCTCGCTGCACGCGGTGGCCGAGCGGATCCCCGCGGTCGATGCGCTGCACGCCGAGCTTGCGAAGAAGCACGGGGTGCACATACTCGCCGCCTCCGCCCCGGTCTTCGACGATGCCATCAGCCCGCGCCCGGTCAACCGCGCGCGCTTCTTCGCCCCTTCCGGTGCCATGGGTCATCAGGACAAGCAGATCATGACCCGCTTCGAGCGCGAGGACTGGGACGTGGTCGGCGGCGGCCCGCTGCATCTCTTCGAGACCGCGCTCGGCAGAATCGGCGTGCTGATCTGCTACGACAGCGAATACCCGCTGCTTGCCCGCGCCATGAGCGAGGCCGACCTGATTCTCGTCCCCTCCTGCACCGAGGCCGAACACGGCTATCACCGGGTGCGCATCGGGGCGATGGCCCGGGCGCTCGAGCAGCAATGCGTCACCGTGATGTCCTCGACCGTGGGCGATTGCGACTGGTCCTACGCGGTGGACACCAATTGCGGCATGGGCGGCGTCTTCGGCCCGCCGGACACCGGGTTTCCCGCTTCGGGCGTGCTGGCGCAGGGCAGGCTGAACCAGCCTGGCTGGACGATCGCCGAACTGGATCTTGACGCGGTCGCGCGGGTTCGCAAGGATGGCGTCGTGCTCAACCGCACCCACTGGGACGAGCAGGCCGGGCGTGACGGCCCTGCCGTGTTGCGGAGCCTTTCCTGATTTGCATGGCACATGTGCCCTTGAAAAAGGCGTCGTTTGGGCGCATATCGTTGTGCGTTCCGCAGACTAGGGCGGAACGGCAATTTATGGAGTGACCATGGCCAAGGAAGACATTCTCGAATTCCCCGGCGTCGTTAAGGAACTCCTGCCCAACGCGACATTCCGGGTCGAGCTCGAGAACGGCCATGAGATCATCGCGCACACGGCAGGCAAGATGCGGAAGAACCGCATCCGGGTTCTGGCTGGCGACCGAGTCCAGGTGGAAATGACCCCCTACGATCTGACCAAGGGTCGGATCAACTACCGCTTCAAGTAAGCCTCGCATGGGCCTGAAAGTCCCGGCAGACTCCGCTTCGCGGATCGCGTCCGCACGGGCCCGCGCAAAGCTCGTCCCATGAAACTGGTTCTTGGGTCCGGCAGCCCGCGCCGTCGCGAGCTTCTCGCGCAGCTGGGCGTGGTGCCGTCCGACATCCGCCCCCCCGACATCGACGAGGACCCGCGCCGCGGCGAGCTGCCGCGGCCCTATTGCGTGCGCCTCGCCCGCGAGAAGGCAGAGGCGATTCCCTGCGCCGGCGACGAGGTCGTGCTCAGCGCCGACACCACCGTCGCGCTGGGGCGCCGCATCCTCGGAAAACCCGCCGACGAGAAGGAGGCCGCGGCCTTCCTCACCGCGCTCTCGGGCCGCAGGCACCGGGTCGTCACCGCCGTCGCGGTGAAGCACGGCGACCGCATCTGGGAACGCGACGTGGTCACGCAGGTGCAGATGAAGCCGCTCTCGAACGAAGAGCTCAACAGCTACCTGCAAAGCGGCGACTGGCGCGGCAAGGCCGGGGGCTACGGCATCCAGGGCCCCGCCGGGGCCTTCATCCCGTGGATCAACGGCAGCTTCACCGCCGTCGTGGGCCTGCCGCTCTCCGAGACCGCCAATCTCCTGCTCGCCGCCGGGTATCCGCTCTGGAAGGAAGCCTCATGAAGGGTCGCACCATCGCGCTCGACGCACTCGAGGGGACGGAGGCCGCCGCGCTGATCGTCGACGGCCAGCTGCACGACCTGCTGATCGACAGCAACCACCCGCGCCCCGGCACCATCTACCGGGCCGTGGCGATGCGCCCGATGAAGGGGCAGGGCGGCATGTTCCTCGAGACGCCGGACGGCAACGCCTTCCTGCGCCAGGTCAAGGGGCTCGCCCCCGGCGACACGCTGCTGGTGCAGGTCACCGGCTTCGCGGAGCCCGGCAAGGCGATTCCCGTCACCACCCGCATCCTCTTCAAGTCGCGCTACGCCATCGTCACCCCCGGCGCCCCGGGCATCAACGTCTCGCGCCAGATCAAGGACGATGACCTGCGCGACGAGCTGCTGGGCATCGCCCACGAGGTGATGGAGGGCGAGGACGGCCTGATCCTGCGCTCCTCCTGCGCCAGCGGCCACCCGCAGGACATCGCCGAGGACATCGGGGCCATGGCGCAGCTATGTGCGCAGGTGATGGCCGACACCACCGGCGGCGCCGAGACGCTGGTCGAGGGCGACGGTCCGCACGCGCTGGCCTGGCGCGAATGGGACGGCGACGACATCGATTCCGGCGCCGGCAGCTTCGAGCGGCATTCGGTGCTCGACATGATCGAGGCGCTGACCTCGCCGATGGTGCCGCTTCCGGGCGGCGGATCGATGTGCATCGAGCCCACCCGCGCGCTCGTCGCCGTCGACATCAACACCGGCAACGACACCTCGCCCGCCGCCGGGCTCAAGGCCAACATGGCGGCGCTGCGCGAGCTGCCGCGTCAGCTGCGGCTGCGCGGTCTCGGCGGCCAGGTGCTGGTCGATCCGGCGCCGGCGCCGAAGAAGGACCGCCGCCAGATGGAGCAGGTGCTGCGCGCCGCCTTCAAGCAGGACGCGACCGAGACCATCCTTGCGGGCTGGACCCAGCTCGGCCTGATGGAGTTGCAGCGCAAGCGCGAGCGCGTGCCGCTGCGGGAGGTGCTGAAATGAGCTGCCCGATCTGCGGAAAACCCACCGAAACGAAATACCGTCCCTTCTGCTCGAAGCGCTGCGCCGACGTCGATCTGGCGAAATGGGTGTCGGGCAGCTACGCCATCCCCTCGACCGATCCCGAGGACATGGAAGAGGCCATCGAGGCGGCAGAGAAGGCGCGGGAGAAGGAAACCAGACATTGACCACCATCACCGCCGAGCTGCTCACCGACATCCGGTCTAAATTCGCCCATGTCGAGGAATGCCCCTTCACCGGGCCGCGGGTGTTCTTCGAGAACGCCGGCGGCGCGCTTACGCTGAACGCGGTGGTCGAGACCTCGGCGCGCTTTGCCGCCATCCCCGACAACCAGGGTCGTGACAACCCGGCCTCGGCGGCGCTTGGCGAGATCATCGCCAAGGCGCGCGAGGACGCGGCGCTGTTCTTCAACGCCCCCGAGGGCAAGATCGTCGTGGGCGAGAGCGGCACCGAGCTGCTGTTCCGGATGGTCGCCGACGCCTGCCTCGGCAGCGAGGGCGGCGTGGTGCTCGGCTCAACGCTCGAGCACCCGGCCTCGCGCAGCGCCTGCGCCCGCTGGTCCGAGGTCTCGGGCAAGCGCCACGTGCTGGTCGAGCACGATGACGCCACCGGCGTGGTGAGCGCCGAGGCCTATGCCGCCGCCGTGACCCCCGACGTGGCGGTGGCGACGATCCTGCACACCTCGCCGGTGACCGGCATGGGCATGGACGTGCCCGCCATCGCCGCGGCGATCCGAGCGGTCGCGCCCGCGGCAATCATCATCGTCGACGGTATTCAGCACGCCTGCCACGGCGGCATCGACATCACCGCCTGCGACGTCGACGGTTACGTGATCTCGCCCTACAAGGTGTTCTCGCGCCACGGGTACGGGCTCGGCTGGGCCTCGGAGCGGCTGTCGGCGCTGCCGCATGACGCGCTGATCGGCGCGCCCGCTGGCAGCTGGGAGCTCGGCACCCGCGACACCGGCGCCTATGCCACCTTCTCGGACGTGGTCGAGTATTTCGAATGGCTCGGCGGGCAGCTGACCGACGCGACCGAGCCGCGCGCCCGGATCGAGGCGGCAGCGGCGGCGATCCACGCCCACGAGGCGGTGCTGACGACGGCGATGCTGCAGGGCACCGGCAACCTGCCGGGGCTGGCCGAGATGCCGGGCGTCGAGATCATCGGCGGCGTCGACAACCCCTCCCGCGAGGGGCTGGTGAGCTTTGCCGTGGCGGGGCGGCCCTCGGTCGAGCTGGTCAGGGCGCTTGGCGATCTCGGCATCCGGGTGCACGTGCGCAAGGCGGATCATTACTCGGGCAACGTGCTGGCGCCGCTCGGCAAGCCCGATTGCGTGCGGGTCTCGCTCTGCCACTACAACAGCGAGACCGAGGTCGCGGCCTTCCTGTCGGCGATGCAGCGTATCCTCGGCTGACCCTGCGCTGCGTGGCGCGGAGGGGCGTGGGGGCGCTGCCCCCTCGCGCGCCGGGGCGCGCTCCCCCCGGAGTTTATCTGGCAAGATGAAGCGCGGGCCGGTTGCAGAGCTGGCGCGGATTGTTGACAGTCAAACGACCTTGGATGCGGGAGAGCATGGCATGGCGCTGGACGTGGCGGCCTATCCGATCATTCGAACCGTCGGGATCGACGGGCTGCTGGTGAGCTTCGGAGACAGGCTCGGCGAGCCCGCGAACCGGGCGGCCATCGCCTTTCGGGCCGAGGTCGAGCGCGCTGGCTGGGACGGTGTCGAGGAGACCTCGTCCTCGCTGGTCTCGTGCTACCTGCGCTTCGATCCGCTGGCGGTGCGCCATGCGGATCTCGAGGCGAAGCTGCGGGCGCTGATGGGCAGCCGGGACTGGCTCGAGGCCGAGTTGCCGCACGGGCGGCGGCTGCACCGCATTCCCACGGTCTATGGCGGCACGCATGCACCGCAGTTCGGCGAGGCCGCGGCGGCGGCGGGGCTGAGCCAGGCAGACGCGCTCAGGTCGCTGTCCTCGGCCCGGGTGCGGGTGACGGCGCTTGGGTTCGCGCCCGGCCAGCCCTACCTCGGGCAATTGCCGGAGTGCTGGGACGTGCCGCGCCAGCAGGCGTTGACGCCGAAGGTGCCGAAGGGCGCGCTGGTGCTGGCGATCCGGCAGTTCGTGCTTTTTGCCGTGACCGCACCGACCGGCTGGCGCCACGTGGGCCAGACCGCAGCGACGCTGTTCCGCATGGGCGACGCGCGGCCCTTCCTGCTGGCGCCTGGGGACGAAGTGATCTTCCCCGCGGTGAGCGAGGACGCGTTTTCCAACATGGCCGCCGATCCGGGCGGGGGCGCGAGCTGGGAGGCGCTGCCATGAGCCGCGCGCTGATCGTGCTCCGGGCCGGGCCCGCGCTGACGCTGCAGGACGACGGCCGCCCGGGCTGGATCACCTACGGGCTGTCGCGCGGCGGTGCCATGGACCGGCTGGCGCTGGCCGAGGGGCGGGCGCTGCTCGGCCAGAAGGGCAGCGTCGCGCTCGAGATGGGCGGCATGGGCGGGCTCTTCGAGGCGACCGAGGACATGCGCATCGCGCTGAGCGGCGCGCCGATGCGGGCGACGATCGACGGCGCGCCGCTGCTCTGGCACGCTTCGCACCTGCTGCCGGGGGGCGCGAAGCTCGACATCGGGCCGGCGACTGCGGGGGCCTATGGCTACCTGCACGTGGGCGGCGGGTTCCAGGGCCCCGAGTTTCTGGGCGCGGTCTCGGCGCATCTGACAGCGGGGCTGGGCGGGGCCGTCGAGCCAGGCGCGCGCCTGTCCGTCGGGCCCGACCGGGGCGGCGCCACCGGGCGCAAGCTGCCGGTCGAGGACCGTTTCGGCGGCGGCACGCTGCGCGTGGTCGCGAGCCTGCAGACGGAGCTTTTCCCCGGGGATCAGCGCGACCGCTTCGCCGAGGAGGGGTTCACCCGCGACAACCGGGCCAACCGGATGGGCGTGAAGGTGAACCCGGATGGGCCGGGCTACGGCGTCGAGGGCGGGCTCTCGGTGGTCTCGGAGGTGATCGCTCGCGGCGACATCCAGATGACCGGCGACGGCGCGCCCTTCGTGCTGCTGGCCGAATCCCAGACCACAGGCGGCTACCCGCGGCTGGCGACAGTGATCCCGGCCGACCTGCCGCGCATCGCGCAGGCGCCGGCGGGGGCGCGTCTGCGCTTCCGCTGGATCTCGCTCGACGAGGCGCTGGCGGCGGAGGCCACGCGCCGCCGCCTCGAGGCGGAGCTGCCGCGCCGTGCAGTGCCGGTGGTGCGGCACCCGGCGGACGTGCCGGACCTGCTGAGCCACAAGCTGGTGAGCGGCTTTTCCAGCGGCGACCATCACGACCACTAAGGAGACGGACATGACATCGGTGGATCTCAACGCGGACATGGGCGAGAGCTTCGGCCCCTGGGTGATGGGGCAGGACGCGGAACTGCTCGAGGTCATCACCTCGGCCAACGTCGCGTGCGGCATGCACGCAGGCGACTGGGACGCGATGGCCGCGACCATGGCGCGGGCGGTCGAGACCGGCACCGGCATCGGCGCGCATCCGGGCTTTCCCGACCTGCAGGGCTTCGGGCGGCGGCGGATGCAGATCGCGGGCCGGTCGCTGGGCAACCTCGTAGCCTACCAGCTGGGCGCGGCGCAGGCGATGGCCGCGGCCGCGGGCGGCCGGGTGCGGCACCTGAAGCTGCACGGCGCGCTGGCCAACATGTGCTCCGAGGACGAGGCGCTGGCGCGGGCGGCCTACGAGGGTGCGCTCTCGGTGGATCCCGACATCATCATCATGGTGCTGGCGGCCACCCGGCAGCAGAGCGCGGTCGAGGCGCTGGGGTGCCGCTGGGCGGGCGAGATCTTTGCCGACAGGGCCTACAACGACGACGCGACGCTGGTGGACCGGTCGCTGCCGGGGGCGGTGATCCACGACCCGGAATTCGCGGCGCGGCGCATGGTCGAGATGGTGAAGGCTGGCGCGATCATCACCGAAAGCGGCAAGCACATCCCAACCGCGGTGGACACCATCTGCCTGCACGGCGACGGCAAGACCGCCCTCCAGATCGCCCGCGCAGTGCGCGGCGCGCTCGAGGGGGCGGATATCTCGCTCGAGGTCTTCCCGGGCCGGACCGGGGCGTTCTGAGGTTCCGGACAAGCGAAAGGGGGCGGATGACGCCCCCTTTGGTCTTCTTGCAGCGCAGCGTGACCGGCGCTCAGCGCCCGGTGCAGCCCGCGATACGGTCGGCGAGGTCGGTGATGAACGCCGGGTAAAAGCCGGGGCCCGGTTCGAGCGTGCTGCCGAGCGGGTCGAGCTCGGCCACCGCCACCTCGTTGCCCTCGGTCACCGAGTCGATGAGGCGCGGATTGAACTGGGGCTCGGCGAAGATGCAGGCCGCGCCGGTCTTGGCCACCGCCTCGCGCAGGGCGAGGAGATGCGCCGGGCTCGGGTCGGTGGCGTCCGAGAGCTTGATTGCGCCGAGCACCTTCAGGCCGAAGGCCGCTTCGAAATACTGGTAGCCGTCGTGGAAGACCACGTAGCGGGCGTCCTGCGCCGGGGCGAGCGTCTCGCGGGCCTGCGCGACGGCGGCGTCGAGCTCGGCGCGGGCGGTTTCGGCGTTGGCGGCATAGGTGGCGGCGTTCTCGGGGTCGGCCTTGGACAGCGCCCCGGCGATCACGTCGAGCCAGGCCGCGGCGTTGTCGGGCGAGAGCCAGACATGCGGATCCTCGGGGCCGTGGTGGTGGCCGTGCGCGTCCTCGGCATGATCGTCGTCGTGCCCGTCGTGCGCGTCGTGATCGTGCTCGTCGTGATCGTGCCCGTCGTGACCGTGCTCATCATGGTCGTGTTCGGCGTGGTCATGATCGTCGTGGTCGTGGTCGTGGTCGTGGTCATCGTGGTCGTCGTCGCCGGCCTCGAAGATCACCTCGTCGCGGGTGGCGAGGTGCTGAGTCACCGGCAGGTCGGCCAGCGTCACCACCGTCGCGCCGCTGGCGATGGTCCCGATCTTGCGGCCGATGTCCGGCGACAGGTCGGGCCCGATCCAGAACACCAGCCCGGCGTTCTGCAGGCTGCGCGCCTCGGAGGGTGCCAGCGCGTGGTCATGCGGCGAGGCGCCCTGCGGCACCAGCACCCCGGGGCTGCCGAGATCGCCCATGACCGAGGCGACCAGCCCCTGCACGGGGGCGATGTCGGTCACGGTGACGGGCACCTCGGCGGCAAGCGGCGTGGCGAGCAGAAGGGCGGGAAGGGCAGACCTCAGCATCTCGAATCCTGTTATGTTATAACACAGTGGTGCTTGATAATGAGGATGCTATAACATAGCAACCCCTGAACGAAGGAGACCGGCATGGATACGCTCGGATTCACCACGCACGACCACGGTCATTGTATCGCCCAGGCCCTGAGCTCGGCCGAGGAGACCTGCGCCGAGCAGGGGCTGCAGCTGACCGCGCAGCGCCGCCGGGTGCTCGAGATCCTGCTGCAGGAGCACCGCGCCATGGGCGCCTACGAGCTGCTCGACGTGCTGCGCTCCGAGGGGCAGGGGGCGCAGCCGCCCACCGTCTACCGGGCGCTGGATTTCCTCGTGACCAACGGCTTCGCCCACAAGATCGAGCGGCTGAACGCCTTTGTCGCCTGTGCCCACCCCGGCGAGCGGCACGCACCGGCCTTCCTGATCTGCAAGGGCTGCGGCTCCGTGGCCGAGATGCCGTCGCGCGACATCGCGCGGGCGGTGCGCGAGGCGGCGGCGGGGCTGGCCTTCGAGGTTTCGCGCATGGTGATCGAGGCCGAAGGCGCGTGTCCCTCCTGCCGGGAGGCGCGTGCATGAACCTGATCGACGCCACCGGTCTGCGGGTCTCGCTTGGCGGGCAGCCGGTGCTGAGCGACGTGGATTTCTCCATCGCACCGGGCGAGATCGTGACCATCGTCGGGCCGAACGGCTCGGGCAAGTCGACGCTCCTGCGCACGCTGATCGGCGCGGTGCGGCCCGAATCGGGCAAGGTGCGCCACCGGCCGGGGCTGCGGCTGGGCTATGTGCCGCAGAAGCTGGCGATGGACCCGACGCTGCCGCTGACCGTGATGCGCTTCCTGTCGCTGCCGCACCGGGTGCCGGCCGCCGAACGGGCCGCGGCGCTCGAGGAGGCCGGTGCCGGCACGCTTGGAGACCGCCCGATGACCGGGCTCTCGGGCGGGCAGTTCCAGCGCGTGCTTCTGGCCCGCGCCCTGCTCAACAAGCCCGACGTGTTGTTGCTCGACGAGCCGACACAGGGGCTCGACCAGCCGGGCTCCGCCGCCTTCTACCGCCAGATCGAGCACATCCGCTCGCATCTCGGCTGCGCGGTGGTGATGGTGAGCCACGAGTTGCACGTGGTCATGAGCGCCTCGGACCGGGTCGTCTGCCTCAACGGCCACGTCTGCTGCCAGGGCCACCCGGAGGTGGTGGCGCAGGCGGCGGAATACCGGGCGCTCTTCGGCTCGGGCACCCACGGCGCGCTGGCGCTCTACCGCCACGAACACAGCCACAGCCATGACGCGGACTGCGGCCACGCCCATCACGATGGCCATCACGATCACGGGGTGGCCTCGGCGCCCCGCACGGCGGAGGCCGGCTGACCATGCTCGACGATTTCCTGATCCGCGCGGCGCTGGCCGGGCTCGGGCTCGCGATCGCAGCGGCGCCGCTCGGCTGTTTCGTGGCGTGGCGCCGGATGGCCTATTTCGGCGACGCCACCGCCCATGCGGCGATCCTTGGCGTGGCGCTGTCGCTGGCGCTGTCGCTGCCGGTGGTCGTCGGCACGCTGGCGGTGGTGCTGGTGATGGCCGCGCTGGTCTACGCGCTCTCCGAACGCGGCCTCGCCATGGACACGGTGCTGGGGGTGCTGGCGCACAGCGCATTGGCCTTCGGGCTGGTGGCGGTGACCTTCGTGCCCGGCGTGCGGCTCGACCTCTCCGCCTATCTCTTCGGCGACATCCTCGCGGTGAGCAAATCCGACCTCGCGGTGATCTGGACGGGCGCCGTGGCGGTGGTGGCGCTGGTGGTCTGGCGCTGGCAGGCGCTGCTGACGGCGACGGTCTCGCCGGACCTGGCCTGGGCAAGCGGGCTCGACCCGCGGCGCGAGAGCAGGATCCTGACGCTGGCGCTGGCCGTGGTGGTCGCCGTGGCGATCAAGGTGGTGGGCGCACTTCTGGTCAGCGCCATGCTGCTGATCCCCGCCGCCGCCGCCCGGCCTCTGGCGCGCAGCCCCGAGAGCATGGCGGTCATCGCGGCGGGCGTCGCGGTGCTGGCGGCGTTGGGCGGGCTCTGGGGCGCCTTCCTCTTCGACACGCCGGCGGGCCCCTCCATGGTCTGCGCCGCGGCGGTGATCTTTGGCGGGACCACGCTGGTGCAACGCCTGCGCGGCTGAATCACTGGCCCCGGGAGTGCAAAAAAGGGGCACCGTTCGCGGGCGCCCCTTTTTCCTGTGTCGCGTGGTCCCGGGGCTCAGCCCTGCGGGCGTTCCGCCCAGCCCGCGAAGTTCCGCTCGAGCGCGACCACCGCGTAGTATAGCAGGATCCCCAGCACCGCGAGCGCGATCAGCACCGCGAACATCAGCGGGTAGTTCGAGTTCGTCTGCCCCGACAGGAACAGCGCCCCGAGCCCCTTGCCGTGTGGCGAGATGATCTCGACGAGGTTGGTGCCGATGAAGGCCAGCGTGGCTCAACTGTGAAACGGCAGACCTGCCTCCGCGAGAAGGTGGTGCCGTCATCGGAATCGACCTCGGGGGATCGGCTTCGATGACGGCAGCGGCCTTCTATTGGCCCGCATCCGGTCGCCTCGAATGCCGCGGCTGGTTTCCGTCTCAACCGGGCCTTTTGGATCGGGGACAAACTGATGGCGTCGGGTCTCGCTATGTCGAGATGAGCGAACGCGGTGAGCTGGTCACGCTCGGTGCTGCGACCGTCCCGGTTGCCGCATGGATTGGCGAAGTGATGCGGCATGTCGAAGGCGAGACCGTTACAGCTCTGGTAGCGGACCGATTCAAACAGGCTGAGGTCGGTGAAGGGCTCGACCGCGCTGGTGCCCGGTGTCCGGTGATCTGGCGAGGCATGGGCTTTCGCGACGGTTCCGAGGACTTAGACCGCTTCCGTCGCGTGGCCTATGACCAAAAGCTCCAAACTGCCCCTTCGCTCCTCATGCGGTCGGCGATCTCCGACGCGGTCGTCCTTCGCGATCCCGCGA
>NZ_JAATOS010000982.1:0-564 GCF_011806505.1 Salipiger sp. HF18
CGAGGTCTACCTGCACGAGATGCCGGGCGGACAGTTCACCAACCTCAAGGCGCAGGCGCGCTCGCTGGGGCTGGAAGAGCGCTGGCACGAGGTCGCCAAGACCTATGCCGACGTGAACATGATGTTCGGCGACATCGTGAAGGTGACGCCCTCGTCCAAGGTGGTGGGCGACATGGCGCTGATGATGGTGAGCCAGGGGCTGACCCGGGCGCAGGTCGAGGATCCGAAGACCGAGGTCAGCTTCCCCGATTCGGTGGTCGACATGATGCGCGGCAACCTCGGCCAGCCGCCGGGGGGCTTCCCGAAGGGCATCGTGAAGAAGGTGCTGAAATCCGAGAAGCCCAACACCGAACGCCCTGGCAAGCACCTGCCCCCGGCGGATTTCGCTGCCCTGCGGGCGGAGCTCGCCGCGAAGTTCGAGGACATCGAGTTCGACGACGAGGACTTCAACGGCTACCTCATGTACCCCAAGGTCTTCACCGACTACGTGGCGCGGCACGAGGAATACGGCCCCGTCCGCACCCTGCCCACGCTGACCTACTTCTACGGCATGGCGCCCGGCGA
>NZ_JAATOS010000983.1:0-563 GCF_011806505.1 Salipiger sp. HF18
GTTGCGCGGCCCGGCCCTTCTCATGATCCGGTCAAACGACGGCGGACACGAGGCCCCCGCGCCTCACTCCGCGGCCTTCAGCGCCATCGGGTTGTTGGGGTGCGTGGTCCAGTCGGCGGGCTCGGCCTGCACGACGCGGCCCGTGCGCGGGTCGATAGCCCCGACCTCCATGCGCTCCATGGTGATGCAGCCCTCGATGGGACAGACGTTCACGCAAAGGTTGCAGGCCACGCATTCGTCGTCCTTGACCGTGAAGACCCGGTCCTCGGACATGTCAACGGCCTGGTGCGAGGTATCCTCGCAGGCGGCATAGCAGCGCCCGCACGAGATGCAGGCATCCTGGTCGATCCTGGCCTTGGAGATGTAGTTGAGGTTGAGGTGCTGCCAGTCGCTGACGTTGGGCACCGCGCGCCCGATCAGGTCGGAAAGCGCGATCTCCTTCTCGTCGAGGTACTGCGACAGCCCCGAGATCATCTCCTGCACCACCTTGAAGCCATAGGTCATGGCAGCGGTGCAGACCTGCACGTTGCCCGCGCCCAGAGCCATGAACTCGGCCGCGTCCT
>NZ_JAATOS010000984.1:0-563 GCF_011806505.1 Salipiger sp. HF18
GGCGCTGGTGGAGCGGCTCACCCATCGCATCGAGACCTTCTGGAGCGGCGTCGACGACGAGGCTGACGATCTCGAGGAAGCGGTGCTCGACACCTCTGTGCCCGAGATTCGCACCCAATTGGTGGAGCTGCGTCGCCGGGCCATCATCCTCCGCCGCTATCTTGCGCCCCAGCGCGATGCGCTGCGAGGGCTGCAGGGGGCGCATCCGGCCTGGCTCGAGACCGACGACCTGCGGCAGCTGGCCGAGGAACTCGACGCGCTCGAGAGGGTGGTCGAGGATGCAGACGCCATGCGCGAACGCATGGCGCTGGTGCGCGACGAACTGGCCGGGCAGCTCTCGGACCGGCTGAACCGGAACATGTACCTTCTGTCGATTCTCTCGGCGCTGTTCCTGCCGTTGGGCTTCCTGACCGGCCTCTTCGGCATCAACGTCGCGGGCATGCCCGGGGCGGAGGTGTCGCACGCCTTCTGGTACTTCAGCGGCGGGCTGGTCGTGGTGGTCGGGCTGCAGCTTGCGATCCTGCGCAAGCTGCGCTGGATCTGAGCGCCGGGGCGTCTTTTGC
>NZ_JAATOS010000985.1:0-561 GCF_011806505.1 Salipiger sp. HF18
GGCACCTGGAACCGGCCGGACGCGAGATTCGCGACCAATGTCTACAAGCTGCACAGCGCCACGCTGCAGACCGGCAGCGACGGCGTCGTGCAGCTTCCCAAATACATCCCCGGCGTCGGCACCGGCTTCGGCATGAGCGGCTTTGCCAAGGCCTGGGACCGGTTCCGGGGCGGGGTGTTCGGGGCAGGTGTCACCCGCAACATCATGACCGCCTACCGCTTCATCGCCGAGCAGTACGAGCCCGGCGACCAGGTCTTCATCTTCGGCTTCTCGCGCGGGGCCTTCACCGCGCGGTCGCTGGCGGGGATGCTGCGGGCCTCGGGGCTGCCACCGCACGCCCAGGCCTATCGTGCCGCCGAGGCGCTGCGGCGCTACCGGAACAGCGCCGAGGAGACGCGCCCCGACCACGAGGAGAGCTTCAGGTTCCGCGCGGTCTATTCGCCGCATCTTGCCACCAGTGCCGCCGAACAGGCGTGGCGCGTGGCGCAGGGCTTGCCCGCGGTGCCGCTCTTCACCGTCACCTATCTCGGGGTCTGGGACACGGTGGG
The DNA here is from genome assembly GCF_011806505.1 of Salipiger sp. HF18. Lineage (NCBI taxonomy): Bacteria > Pseudomonadati > Pseudomonadota > Alphaproteobacteria > Rhodobacterales > Roseobacteraceae > Salipiger > Salipiger sp. HF18. The sequence goes on from NZ_JAATOS010000985.1 coordinate 549, forward strand.
GGCGATGGGGGTG
>NZ_JAATOS010000986.1:0-559 GCF_011806505.1 Salipiger sp. HF18
TGCGCGCCTTGCCGCTCACCAGCAGGTGCACGATGCGGCTGGTCAGGGCCTTGGTCTTGCCCGTCCCCGCCCCCGCGAGCATCAGCACCGGCCCGTCGAGCCGTTCGACCGCCTCGCGCTGCGCCGGGTTCAGGTCGTCAAGATAAGGCGCGGGGCGCGCCGCCATGGCGCGCGCCGACAGCGAGGCGCCTTCGGCGGCGTCCATGTCATCGAAACTGCTCATGCCGGGAAATCTAGCGCATGCGCGGCGGCGACAAAAGGTGCGTTCCGCATTTGTTCGTAAAATTGACCGCCGCGGGCGAAATTCAGTTCACGTATTATTAACGCAACCGAGGCGTGTGTCCGTGGTACCCTGTTATCATTATCGGAAGGCGCCTCGTGCTCCCCGAAGAATCCCTTTTCAAGTGCGGCGGCATGGTCGTCACGGCCCGGCCGCCGCACGCAAAGGAACGGCTGCGGGTGCGGGTGCGCCCACTCACGCCCCTCCCGAAGGTGCGACCGGGTTTGCGATCACACGTGGATGATTGAGACCATCGCGACTTTCAGGACGAGACTGCAG
>NZ_JAATOS010000987.1:0-557 GCF_011806505.1 Salipiger sp. HF18
CGACGTCGGCACCAACCCCGTCACGGGCGAGCGCATCGACGCGCGGCGGCGCCTGAAGGACCTGCTCGAGGAGATACGGCTCGCCGACGAGGTCGGGCTCGATGTCTTCGGGCTGGGCGAGCATCACCGGCCGAATTACGCGATCTCGTCGCCCTCCACGGTGCTGGCGGCGGCGGCCTCGGTGACGAAGAACATCCGCCTGAGCTCGGCGGTCTCGGTGCTGAGCTCGGACGACCCGATCCGGGTGTTCCAGCAATTCGCGACCGTCGATAACCTCTCGGACGGGCGGGCCGAGCTGATGGTCGGGCGCGGCAGCTTCATCGAGAGTTTCCCGCTCTTCGGCTACGACCTGAACGACTACGACGCGCTTTTCGAGGAAAAGCTCGCCATGCTGCTCGCCATCAACGAGCAGGAGCGGCTGAACTGGCCGGGGACGGCGCATACGCCCAAGGTCGACCGGCAAGGGGTCTATCCCCGCCCGGTGGACGGCTCGCTGCCGGTCTGGGTGGCGGCGGGCGGCACACCGCAGAGCATGGTGCGGGCGGGAGCGCTCGGCT
>NZ_JAATOS010000988.1:0-554 GCF_011806505.1 Salipiger sp. HF18
GGGTCGACGGCACCGTCGCCGCAGTTTGTGCCGAGGCGGCGGGCGACCCGCGCCAGACCTACGTCACGCCGCACCTGCTGACCCGGCTGCGCGGCGGCTCGGCGCCCGAGTTCGCCGCGGCGCTCTTCGACCGGCTGGCCCCGGACGCGCCGCTGCGGCGCTGGGCACTGATCGAGATGCGCGAGACCCACGCGCTGGCGGCGATCTCGCTGCCCGAAGACCTGGCGCTGCGCCTCACCGGCGGCGGCGCGCCGATATGCCCGCCGGGCTGCCTGCCACTTTCTCCGGTGCCGGGTCTTGCGCGGGTCGACACGCTCGCGGCGGAACTTGCACCGCAGCTCGCCCGGGGCGTCGCCCTGATCGGCCCCGCGGGCAGCGGACGGCGCGCGCTTGTGGCGGCGATGGCGGCGCAGGCAGGCTGCGGCGCGGTGCTGCTCGAGCCCGGGCGCGTGCCCGGGGACGAGGCGGGCCGCGACGCGGTCCTGCGCGCCGTCGCCCGCGAGGCGCGGCTCGACGGGCTGGTCGTCGCGCTCGGGGTCGAGGGCGACGCGGTG
>NZ_JAATOS010000989.1:0-550 GCF_011806505.1 Salipiger sp. HF18
GGCTGGTGGCCGCCAGCGGCCACCCGGTGCTGCTGCACGGCTGGAACGGCGCCGACCGGGCGATCCGCGACGGGCTCGGCACCCTCGGCATCGCGGTGGCCGGCAGCGGCGCCGAGGCCGGCGCGCTGATGGCGCGGGACGGCATCGCCTACCTGCCGCTCGAGACGCTGTCGCCGGCGCTCTTCTCGCTGCTGACGCTGCGCGACGTGCTGCACCTGCGCTCCTGCATCAACACCGTGTGCCGGATGCTGAACCCCGGCGCGGCCCCGGTCAGCGTGCAGGGGGTCTTCCACCCGCCCTACCGCCTGCTGCAGGCCGATGCCGGCGCGCTGCTGGGGCTCGAGGCGCTGACCGTGATCAAGGGCGGTGGCGGCGAGTTCGAGCGCCACCCCTGCAAGGCCATCGCGGGCTTCGGCCTGCGCGGCGGCGCGGCGTGGGAGACCAGCTTCCCCGCGCTCCTGCCCGAGGAGACCCGGCGCCTCGACGACGGCGCCACCGACGTGGCGATGCTGAGCGCGCTCTGGGACGGCAGCCTGCACGACCCCTTCGC
>NZ_JAATOS010000990.1:0-549 GCF_011806505.1 Salipiger sp. HF18
TGCAAAAGGGCGATACGGTGATCTTCCGCGCGCCGACCTCGGAGCTGCTGACCCTGCACGACGATCCCGGCCTCAAGATTGGTCTGCGCCGTGGCGAGCCGCAGGAGGGGGAGCTGGTCACCGTCGAGGTCATCGTCTCGCCCCGCAAGTCGAGCCTCGGTCGCAGCCTCGGCAGCATGTCGCTGGGCCGGCGCTTTGGCGTGCGGGTGCTGGGCGCGCACCGGCACGAGCACATCGCCGGGCCGGATCTGGGCTCGGTGCGGCTGCGCCCGGCGGACAAGCTCCTGCTCGAGGGGCCGGCCACCGCCTTCCAGTCGCTCGAGGACGAGGCGCAGCTGGTCTCGGTGAGCCGCCCCACCGGTCGCGCCTTCCGCCGGGGCCGCGCGCCGCTGGTGCTGGCGGCGCTGGCGGCGGTCGTGGGGCTCGCGGCGGTGGGGGTGCTCGACATCGCCACGCTCTCGATCCTCGCGGTCGCGGCGATCCTCGTGCTGCGCTGCATCGACGCGGACGAGGCCTGGGGGGCCGTCGACGGCTCGATCCTCGTGCTGA
>NZ_JAATOS010000991.1:0-541 GCF_011806505.1 Salipiger sp. HF18
GGCCGGAGGATCGCGCCATCACGCCTAGCAAGACGGAAAACAATTCCGCTCGCCCGACTATTTCAGCACCCTGTTAGACATGCCGCCAGCTCCGATGGCCTTCACCAGGTCATCCACGGACCGCGTGGAGATGCCGTGAACGTAAGCCTCCTGGATCACCGCCACCAATGCCTTCTCGGCTGTCCGCCGCGGTTCAAGGAAGCTGGGGAAATAGCTGCCCTTGCGCAGCTTCGGGATCTCTAGCGCGATCCGGCCGGCACGCGTATCCCAATCCCGCTCCCGGTATCCATTCCGCTGGGCCTCTCGCATTGGCGAGCGCGTGCCCTTGGCCGCGCCGGTCCGCGCTTCGATCTCGGCCTCCATGATGCGCTCGGCTGCAAAGGCCAGCATCTCGCGCACGAGATCGCCATCAGCCTGCTTCTCAACCAGCTCCATCAGAGCCATTCTGTCGTCGGTCATCGTCATCTCCGTCTCAGGTTTCAGGTGTCGCAACCCAAACCTACTCCGAAGATCGACGATGACCGCCAGCCTCGCGATCAGC
>NZ_JAATOS010000099.1:0-12229 GCF_011806505.1 Salipiger sp. HF18
GGCGAGCTGCCCTGCGCCTTCGTCGAGCTGGTCTCGGGCGCCGAGGTCACCGAGGACGAGCTGATGACGCATGCCCGGCGGCACATCCACGAGCGCGCGGCCTATCCCAAGCATCTGACGATCCTGCCCGAGCTGCCCAAGACGGCAGTGGGCAAGGTCTTCAAGCCGGCGCTGCGGATGCAGGCGATCACCCGCGTCTACAACGGTGCGCTCGAGGCCGGGGAGCTGGCGGCACGGGTGGTGTCGGTTGTGGACGACCGCAAGCGCGGGCTGGTGGCCAAGGTCGAGCGCAACGGCGCCGATGCCGAGGCCGTGGGCCATTGCCTCGGCAGCTTCGTGCGGCCGTGGGACTGGGCCGAGACGGTGCCGGAAACCGCGGCGGAGTGAGGGGCGGAAACAGCCAGCCCGGCGATGGGATGTCGCCGGGCGGGGCTTTGCCGTGAGGCTCTGGGGGCTCTCAGGCGCTCAGGGGGGCTGAAAGTCGGGCGCTCACTCGGCGCAGAAGATGTCGTAGAGCAGGTTGATGACCCGGCTCGTGTCCTCGGTGGCGAGGCTGTAGAAGATCGTCTTGCCCTCGCGCCGGGTGCTGACCAGCCCCTCTTCGCGCAGGCGCGCCAGCATCTGGCTCACCGCCGCCTGGCGGATCCCGAGCAGCGATTCCAGCTCGCCCACCGACCTCTCGCCCGATCCCAGATGGCACAGGATCATCAGCCGGCCCTCGTGGGCCAGCGTCTTGCGGAAGGCCGCGGCGTTGCGCGCGTTGGAGGCCATCACGTCGGGCGGCGGGGACATTTTCTGGTCGTTCACTGTGGGACCTCTTTGCAGTCGCGGCTGATATAACACTTTCCCAAGGGATTGCGAGACGGCTGGCGGGTGCATCCTCCGCGGGCATGACTCGACAGGCAAAACGAACCTCCGGGCCGCTTGGTTCCGCCGAATCATCGCCTTGACCCGGTGGCGTGGGCGCGTCCCGCTCACCGCATTGGCAAAGCGTGGAGCCTCGCCCGGGCAAGGTCCCGCGCACCGCTCCGGCAAAGCGCCGCGCCCAATCAGAGGGTTAACCGCCCTGCACCGCACTGGCAAAGCGTCGCGCATCGTCGGTTGCCTCGCCCGGTGACAGCGTCTCTGCCAGCGCCCGTGCGTGGCACAGCGCGGCCCCGCCCGAGAGCATGATCTGGGGCAGCGCCAGCCATTCCTGGAACCGGCCCGCCGCGCCATCGGGCGTCTCCGCGAGGGCGCCCTCGAGCGCCGAGGCGTGGCGGTCGAGCGCCACCAGTGCCGCCTTGGAGACGCCCTGATCCGCGGCTTCTCCGATCCGCCCCAGCACCGCCAGCACGGCGATCAGCCGTGCGGTCCAGCCTGCAATCCGGGCGAGCGGGGCGCGGGTGTCGGGCCAGCCGTCAGCGGGCAGGTGCAGGTTCAGCGCCGCGGCCAGCGCATCGCGCAGGGGCCCGGCGCTTTCCGGGGCGCCCTCCATGCGCAGCGCCACCGGCAGCCCGGCGGCGCGCAGCTGTGTCAGCTCGTCGCGCAGCGCCAGAAGCGGCCAGCCACAGGCCTCGATGGCCGCCGCATCGCCCGCCGTTGCCAGCGTCTGAAGCAGCGCGGCAAGCTCCGTCTCGCAGAGGGTAAGGGCCTGCCGCAGCCGCAGCATGAGCGCGCAATCCGCCACGTCGGTGGGCGGCACCCCGTGGCAGAGGTGCTGCGCGTGCTCCGGCGCCTGCATCAGGTCGCGGAAGGCCGCCACCAGCGCCGGCACCGGCGTGCCGTCCACCGCTGTCGCGGCGGCAAGCCCGCCCGGGTCGATCTGCAGCTCGAGCGAGGCGCGGTGGATGGCCTGCGCCGAGACCCCGGGGATGAGCCCCGCCGCGCCCTGCACCTTGGCGAGGGTGCCGAGCACGATCATGCCGGCCCGGATCTCTGCGCTGTCCGAGAACAGCCGCCCCAGATCGCCGGGCGAAAAGAGCCTGTGAAGATGGGCGCTGTCGAAAGGGGTGGCGGTCATGCTGTCCTCGTGCTGCGATGGGCGCCCCTCTATAGGCGCAGTCCATCGCGCTGGCCAGCGGCTCAGCGTGTCAGTGGGTCAGTGGGTCAGCCGCGCGCGAGGCCGTCCAGCAGCGCCGCCAGCGCCCGGGGTTCCGAGAAGAAGGGCGAGTGTCCCCACGGCCGCTCGACGACGTGCAGGCCGGAGGCCATCTCGCGCTGCGCGGCGGGCGGAATGGCGCGGTGCCGCCTTCGAGCCGCACCGGCGCCTCGGTGGGCGCGATGGGCTGCGGCGACATCCGGTCCAGTGCTTCGGCGATGCGTGCTTCGGAGCAGTCGTGGTAGAAGATCTCGGGGGCCAGCGCCGGGTCGAAGCCGAAGCTCAGCCGGTCCGGCGCCACCCGCACCGCCGGGCGCAGCGGGCGCTCGGCCTGCCGCCGCTGGAGCGAGGCGACGCTGTCGCCGTCGCGGGGCAGGTAGGCGCAGAGATAGACCAGCCGCGCCACGCGGCCGGGCGCGCGGTCGGCGGCGCAGGTGGCGGGCACCCCGGCCATGGAATGCGCCACCAGCACGGTCTCGTCCTCCAGCGCCGCAAGGATCGCCGCCACGTAGGCGTCGAGCGTCACCTCCCCGACCGGCGTCGGGTCGTCGCCGTGCGAGGGCAGGTCGATGGCCACGGCCTCGTGCCCGAGCGCTGCGAGCTCCGCGCTCAGCGCCCGCCAGCACCACGCGCCATGTGCGGCACCATGCACGAGCAGGAACCGCGCCATCAGCCGAGATGCCCCTGCGCGGTGATGAACTCGGTCAGCAGCGTGGCATAGGCTTCGGGGGCTTCGACGCAGGGCAGGTGGCCGGCGCCGCGGATCAGGCGGAACTGCGCGCCGGGGATCAGCTCGACGGTCTCGCGCACCAGATCCGGCGGCGTCGAGCCGTCCTCGCTGCCCGCGATGCCGAGCGCCGCCAGCCTCAGGCCCGAGGTGGGGGTCATGAAATCGGTGCCCGCGATGGCATGGCAGCAGCCGACATAGCCGCCCCGGTCGGTGCGCTCGAGCATGTGCCGCCACGCGGCAAGCTCCGGCGTCGCGCGGAAACGGGGCGAGAACCAGCGCTGCATGGTGCCCTCGGCCAGCGCCTCGACGCCGCCCGCCTCGATCGCGGCGATGCGCTCGGCCCAGATCTCGCGGGTGCCGATCTTGCAGGCGGTGCTCGACAGCACCAGCGCCCGCACGAGGTCGAGCCGCTTGGCCGCGAGCCCCTGCGCGATCATGCCGCCGATGGACAGCCCGACATAGACCGCGTCGCGAAAGCCCAGCCGGTCCATCAGGCGCTCGCTGTCGCGCACCAGCGTGCCCATCGAGTAGGGCCCCCCGGGCGCGTCCGAGAGCCCGTGCCCGCGCATGTCGTGGCGCAGGATGCGCAGCCCGGGCGGCAGCAGCGCCACCACGCGGTCCCAGACCCGCAGGTCGGTGCCCAGCGCGTGGGCGAAGACCACCGGCGCGCCGTCCTCGGGCCCGTCGATGCGGTAGTGCAGGCGGATGTCGCCCAGATCGGCCATGTGCATGGGAAATCCCCTCCGCGTCCTCTACCCGCTCTAGCGCGTTTGCCCCGCCGCGCGGAAGCGGCAATCACGCACGGGGGGCCGCAAGCAGAAAGGGCGCCCCGACGGCGCCCCTCCCTTCATCTTGCCAGATAAACTCCCGCCGGAGGCGCCCCGACCGCGCGGCCGGGTGCTCCGCTCGGGGCTTCTCGACTCAGGCGATCTCGACCAGCTCGATGGCGAAGGTCAGGTCCTTGCCGGCGAGCGGGTGGTTCGCGTCGAGCGTCACGACCTCTTCGGTCACCTCGGCCACCACGACCTGCACGGTCTGGCCGGTGGGCGTCTGCACCTGCAGCTGGGTGCCGAGGTCGAGCGGAATGTGGTCGGGAATCTCGGTCCGGGGCACCTGCTGGCGCGCTTCGGGGTGGACCGGGCCATAGGCTTCGTCGGGGGCGATTTCCACGGTCTTGCGGTCGCCCACGGTCATGCCGGGGATGGCCTGGTCGAGGCCGGGGATGATCTGGCCCGAGCCCACGGTGAATTCCAGCGGATCGCGGCCCGCGCTGGAATCGAAGGTGGTGCCGTCGGAAAGGGTGCCGGTGTAATGGATGCGGACGGTGTCGCCGGTCTTGACCTGCGTCATGGGATCGCCGTTCGTTCTGGAGAAGTTGGGAAGGGTGAGGGCGCGCGTGCGGCCCGGGTGAATGGACGAGGCCGCGCTGGGCGGGTGCTCGTATTGCTGCCCCAATGCTAGCGATCCTGCCCGCGGATTGCAAACAGACGCCTGTTTTGGCCTTTTCCCCCGCCACGGTGCGTGCCACCCTCCGCCGCAGGAGGACCCGGCCCATGACGATAACCCACTGCATCTTCGACGCTTATGGCACGCTCTTCGACGTGGCGGCGGCTGCGCGAGACGCCGCGCGCGAGCCGGGACAGGATGCGCTGGCCGGTGTCTGGCAGGCACTGGCCGAGGACTGGCGGCGCAAGCAGCTGGAATATTCCTGGCTGCGGGCGATCACCGGCGATCACGTGGGATTCTGGCAGGTGACGCAGGATGCGCTCGACTGGGCGATGGCGCGCCACGGCCTCTCCGAGCCCGCGCTGCGTGCCCGGCTGCTGGCGCTTTACTGGGAACTCGCCGCCTTTCCCGAGGTGCCCGAACTCCTGACCCGGCTCAAGGGAATGGGCAAGACCTGCGCCATCCTCTCGAACGGCTCACCCGACATGCTCGAGGCTGCGGTGGCCAGCGCCGGGCTCGGCGACCGCCTCGACGCGGTGATCTCGGTCGAGGAGGTGCGCGTCTTCAAGCCCGCCCGCGCGGTCTATGACCTCGTGGGCACGCATTTCGGCACGGACCCCGCCCAGGTGCTCTTCGTGTCTTCCAACGGCTGGGACGCCGCCGCTGCCGCTGCCTACGGGTTCGCCACCGCCTGGGTGAACCGCGCGGGCCTGCCGCAGGACCGCCTGCCCGGCGTGCCCACGCACGTCCTAACCGACCTCTCCTCGATTCCGGAGCTTCTCTGATGCCACGTTTCACCACTTCCGACGGCCTGTCGCTGCACTACACCGACGAGGGCGAGGGGCTGCCGCTGCTCTGCCTCGCCGGGCTGACCCGCGACGGCCGCGACTTCGACTACGTCGCGCCCCATCTCAAGGGCGTGCGGCTGATCCGCCTCGACTACCGCGGGCGCGGCCAGTCGGACTGGGGCGATCACGCGACCTACACCATCCCCGTCGAGGGCCGCGACGCGGTCGAGCTGCTTGACCATCTGGGCATCGACAGGGCGGCCATCCTCGGGACCTCGCGCGGGGGGCTCATCGCCATGGTGCTGGCGGCCACCGTCAAGGACCGGCTGACGGGGGTCGCGCTCAACGACATCGGCCCCGAGATCGCGCCGGCGGGGCTCGATGTCATCAAGGGCTATCTCGGTCGCAACCCGGTCTGGAAGACCCATGACGAGGCGGTCGCCAAGCGCGCCGCCGCCATGACCGCCTTCGAGAACGTGCCCGAGAGCCGCTGGCGCGAGGAGGTGGAGAAGTTCTACCGCGAGACGCCGGAGGGGCTGGTCATCACCTACGACCCCCGGCTGCGCGATGCGGTGCTGGGCGACGGCGCCCAGCCCGCCGCCGACCTCTGGCCGCTCTTCGACGCGCTGAAGGGCCTGCCGCTCTGCTGCATCCGGGGCCAGAACTCGGACCTGCTCTCGGACGAAACCTATGCCGAGATGTGCACCCGCCGCCCGGACATGGTCGCGGTCGAGGTGCCGGGGCGCGGCCACGTGCCCTTCCTCGACGAGCCCGAATCGCTCGACGCGCTGCGTCGCTGGCTCGGCATGCTGCGCTGAGCGCCCGCGACGTCGCATGGCCCGGCGTCGCCCGCCGGGCCGGACGCGGGCTTACTAGGGCGCGGGCTCGACGAAGACCCGGTTCGGGTGCAGCTCGCCGGCCTTGAAGATGCCCACCGCGACAGCGCGACCGTCGAGCGAGGCCCAGGCCTCGTCGCCGTATTCGACGTCGCCGGGAATCACCATGCCGGGGTTGCCGTTGCGCAGCCGCACCGCGCCCTCGGCGGTGCAGCGCAGCTCGGGCAGGTCCGCAAGCCCGACTTCCAGCGGCAGCAGCCTGGCGTCGAGTTCGGGCGTCTTGGCGAGCGCGTCGATCTGCTCCACGGTGATGCCGTCCTCGGCATCGAAGGGCCCCGACCAGATCCGGCGCAGCTTCTGCACGTGGCCGTGGCAGCCCAGCGTTTCGCCGAGGTCGCGGGCGATGGCGCGCACGTAGCCGCCCTTGCCGCAGGTCATTTCGAGCTCGACGTGGTCGGCGTCGGGGCGTCCGGTCAGCACCAGTTCGTCGACCCAGAGCGGGCGGGCCTCGATCTCCATGGTCTCGCCGTCGCGGGCGCGCTTGTAGGCACGTTCGCCGTCGATCTTCACCGCCGAGAACTGCGGCGGCACCTGCCGGATCTCGCCCACGAACCCATGCAGCGCTTCCTTGATCTCGTCATCCGAGGGGCGCGCATCGGACGTGGCGATGACCTCGCCCTCGGCATCGTCGGTGTTGGTCCGCTGCCCCAGCCGCACGGTGAAGCGGTAGGCCTTGAGCGCATCGGTGATGAAGGGCACGGTCTTGGTGGCCTCTCCCAGCGCCACGGCAAGCACGCCGGTCGCCTCGGGGTCGAGCGTGCCCGCGTGGCCGGCCTTCTTGGCCGCAAGCGCCCAGCGGACCTTGTTGACCACGGAGGTCGAAGTCATGCCTGCCGGCTTGTCGACGATCAGCCAGCCGGAAATGTCGCGGCCCTTCTTGCGTGCCATGGTCTGCCCTCTGTGTGGTGAGGCGCGCGAGGTAGCAAGCCCGCGCATCGCTTGTCAATCGTGCAGGGCAGGGGCGCGGCCCCCGCCGCGTGTCTCCGCCGAGGATGGGGCTGGCCGTACAACGCCCGGGCGACATGCCCTGTCATCCAGTGGCCCCAAATATCCCCGCCGGAGGCATTCGGCCGTCCCGCCCGCGACGGGGCCGGGACGGGGTCGGATCAGTCCCGCTTGCCGGCGAAGCGCTGTTGCCAGTCCTCGCGCTCCTCGTCGGTGATCTTGCGGAAGGTCACCTCGGGCACCACGAAGGCGTGGCCCGCGGGCAGGGTGGCGAGCGCCGCCGCCACGTCGTCGGGCCAGCTGTCGTCGGTGGTGTTGAGTGCCGTCAGCAGCTGGGCCGAGGCATCCGGGATGAAGGGCTGCGAGATCACCGCGTAGAGCCGGATCACGTTGAGCGCGAGGCGGATCTGCGCGGCGGCGGCCTCGGGGTCGGTCTTGAAGGTCGACCAGGGCGCGGCTTCCTGCAGGTACTCGTTGCCGAGCACCCAGGCCGCCCGCAGCGCGGCGGCGGACTTGCGCACCTCGGCGTGGGCCATGTGCTCTTCGTACTCGCGCACCTTCGCGGTCAGGTCGGCGATGAGCTGTTCCTCGCGCGCCCCCGGCGTGCCGCCCTCGGGGACGATCTCGCCGAACTTCGAGCGGCAGAACTTGGTGACGCGGCTGGCGAAGTTGCCGAGCACGTCGGCAAGGTCCTTGTTGACCGAGGTCTGGAAGTTCTCCCAGGTGAATTCGGCGTCCGAGCTCTCGGGCGCGTGGCTGAGCAGCCACCAGCGCCAGTAATCCGCCGGCAGGATCTCGAGCGCCTGGTCCATGAACACGCCGCGCCCGCGCGAGGTCGAGAACTGGCCGCCGTCATAATTCAGGTAGTTGAAGGACTTGATGTAGTCGACGAGCTTCCACGGCTCGCCACTGCCCAGGATCGTGGCCGGGAAGGTGAGGGTGTGGAAGGGCACGTTGTCCTTGCCCATGAACTGGGTATAGGTCACGTCCTCCGCGCCCTTGTCGGTGCGCCACCAGCGTTCCCAGTCGTCACCCTTGCCGGCATCGACCCATTCCTGGCTGCAGGCGATGTATTCGATCGGCGCGTCGAACCAGACGTAGAAGACCTTGCCTTCCATGCCGGGCCAGTCCTCGGCGCCCTTCTTCACCGGGATGCCCCAGTCGAGGTCGCGGGTGATGCCGCGGTCCTGCAGGCCGTCGCCGTCGTGCAGCCATTTCTTGGCGATCGAGGTGGTCAGCACCGGCCAGTCGCTCTTGCTGTCGATCCAGTCCTCGATCTCGGTCCTGATCTGGCTCTGGCACAGGAAGAGGTGCTTGGTCTCGCGCATCTCGAGGTCGGTCGCGCCCGAGATCACCGAGCGCGGGTTGATGAGGTCCACCGGGTCGAGCTGCTTGGTGCAGTTGTCGCACTGGTCGCCGCGGGCATCCTCGAAGCCGCAGTTGGGGCAGGTGCCCTCGATGTAGCGGTCGGGCAGGAAGCGGCCGTCGGTGGGCGAGTACATCTGCCGCTCCGAGACCTCGCGGATCAGCCCGCGCTCGGCGAGCACGCCGGCGAAATGCTGGGTCAGCGCGTGGTTCTGCGGGCTGGACGAACGCCCGAAGTGGTCGAAGGACAAACGGAAGCCCTCGGCGATGCGCGCCTGCACCTCGTGCATCTCGGCGCAGTATTCGGCCACCGGCTTGCCCGCCTTGGCGGCGGCCAGTTCGGCCGGGGTGCCGTGCTCGTCGGTGGCGCAGAGGAACAGCACCTCGTTGCCGCGCGCGCGCTGGTAGCGGGCGTAGAGGTCGGCCGGCAGCTGCGAGCCCACGAGGTTTCCGAGGTGCTTGATCCCGTTGATGTAGGGGATCGCCGAGGTGATGAGGTGCCGTGCCATGGATCGCCTGTCTATTGGTCCGGTTTCGGGCTGCTTTAACGGATGTGGCCGGAGGTGGAAAGATCCGGCGTTTGCGGGCTTGGCTTTGGCGTGTCGCTGCGTAGGTTGGCGCCTGACAAGACGCAGGAGACAAACGATGAAGATGAATCCGCTGGGCCGCACGGGCATGATGGTCTCGGAGCTGTGCCTCGGCACGATGACCTTCGGCAACCAGACCGCCCCGGAAGACGGGCACGCGCAGATCGAGCGGGCCTTCGACGCCGGCATCAATTTCATGGACACCGCCGAGATGTACCCGGTGAACCCGGTGCTGGCCGAGACCGTGGGCCGCACCGAGGAGATCATCGGCGACTGGTTCGCCAGCACCGGACGGCGCAGCGATTGGATCCTCGCCACCAAGCACACCGGGGATTCGAAGCTGGTGCGCGACGGTGCGCCGATCAGCAGCGCCACCATCCCGGGCGCCGTCGAGGGCTCGCTCAAGCGGCTCAAGACCGACGTGATCGACCTCTACCAGTTCCACTGGCCGAACCGGGGCAGCTATCACTTCCGCCAGAACTGGCGTTTCGATCCGTCCTCGCAGGACCGGCTGTCGACCGTGCAGCACATGCACGACGCGCTGGGGGCCCTGCAGCGCGAGGTCGAGCGCGGCACGATCCGCGCCTTCGGCCTGTCGAACGAGAGCGCCTGGGGCACCGCAATGTGGCTGCGCATCGCCGAGGAGGCGGGCGGTCCGCGGGTGGCCTCGATCCAGAACGAGTACTCGCTGCTCTGCCGGCTGGCGGACACCGATCTGGCCGAGCTGATGGTGAACGAGGACGTGGGCCTGCTGCCCTTCTCGCCGCTGGGCGCGGGGCTGCTGACCGGCAAGTACCAGGGCGGCGCGGTGCCCGAGGGCTCGCGCATGGCGCTGAACGGCAATCTCGGCGGGCGCAAGTCCGAGCGGGTGTTCGGGGCGGTGGATGCCTACCTCGAGGTGGCGCAGCGCTTCGGGATCGACCCGGTGCACATGGCGCTGGCGTGGACGGCGCAGCGGCCCTTCGTGGCCTCCTCGATCTTCGGGGCGACGACCATGGCGCAGCTCGAGCACCTGCTCGCGGCGTCCGAGCTGACGCTCTCTTCCGAGCTGCTCGAGGCGCTGGACGACGCCCACAAGGCGCATCCGATGCCCTACTGAAGACAGGTCCGGGCCCCCGGGCCCGGCTTTGCACGGTGGGGGCGGGGCCTTGACCGGGTTCAGGCCTGCGGATGTCTGCCAATAGGCTTGCCGGTGGGGCCATTGCCCTGCTGCCGGTTCCGTGGACAGCCGGCCCGAAAGATTGGTCTTGCCGTGCGACTGTCCGCGCCGGCGCGTTGATCAAGCCGGGGTGTGACCTGCGACGCCCTTCGGGTCGGAGCTATGTTCACCCGAGACGTTGCTCCGCTTGGCCCTTGCGCCTCGTGACCCTCTCTCACCCTCAGCTATACTCCGGCTGAACCCTGCCCCGCGCGGAACAAGGCCGAAGGCCGCCGCGCATCGCCGGCCCGCCCCCCGGGCTGGCGATCTGGCCGGGCTTGGTGCGACGTGTCGGGGTCTTTCGGATTTGGCCGGGGTAAATCGAGAGGTTCGAAGGGCAGGCCGCCATCCCGCGGGCCGGCGACGCGCGGCTCTCCCGAGCCTCGGGCTTGCTTGATTGCGGCTGGAAAGCGAAGCTCTGTCGCTCTGTCGCTCTGTCGCTCTGTCGCTCTGAGGCTTCGCGCCTCCGCCGACCGGCGATGCGGGCCGGCCGCGTGGCCGGTCCGTCACGGCAGCCCGCTCTGCCCTTACGTCATCGAGCCGGTTTCCACGAAGCGCTGGTGCCAGGACAGCGCCTCGGACAGCACGTTGGGGGCGTGGCGGCCGTAGGAGCTGGCCTTTGCCCGCGCGTAGTAGTCGCGCAGGGCGGGCCGGTAGTCGGGGTGGGCGCAGGTTTCGATGATCAGCTCGGCGCGTTGCTTGGGGGCGAGGCCACGCAGGTCGGCGAGGCCCTGCTCGGTGACGATCACGTGCACGTCCTGCGCGATGTGATCCACGTGGGACGCCATCGGCACGATGGCCGAGATCTTGCCGCCCTTCGCGGTCGAGGGCGTCATGAAGATCGAGACATAGGCGTTGCGGGCGAAATCCCCCGAGCCGCCGATGCCGTTCTGAATCCGCGAGCCCATGACATGGGTCGAGTTCACGTTGCCGTAGATATCCGCCTCGATCAGCCCGTTCATCGCGATGCAGCCCAGACGGCGCACCAGCTCGGGGTGGTTCGAGATCTCCTGCGGGCGCAGGATCATCTTGTCGCGGAACCGTGCCGCCTCGGTGTTGAAGCGCTCGGCCGCATCGGGCGAGAGCGAGAAGGCGGTGGCCGAGGCCATGCGCAGCTTGCCCGCGTCGAGCAGGTCGAGCATGCCGTCCTGGATCACCTCGGTATAGGCGGTCATGCCCGTGTAGGGCGCCTCCATCAGCCCCGACAGCACCGCGTTGGTGACGTTGCCGACACCGGATTGCAGGGGCAGCAGGTTGGCGGGTAGGCGGCCTCGCCCGACCTCGTGGGCGAAGAACTCGAGCAGATGCCCGGCGATCGCCTCGGCCACGGCGTCGGGCCTGGCGAAGGGCAGGTTGCGGTCGGGGGCGTCGGTCTCGACGATGGCCACGATCTTGGCGGGATCGACGCGGAAATGCGGCTGGCCGATGCGGTCGTCGGGCTTCACCAGCGGGATCGGCACGCGGTTGGGCGGCAGGGCGGTGCCGTAGTAGATGTCGTGCATCCCGTTCAGCGCGTCGCTCTGCCAGCGGTTCAGCTCGAGGATCACCTTGTCGGCCACGTCGAGCCAGGTCTTGTTGTTGCCGATCGACGACGAGGGGATCAGCGCGCCGTCCTCGGTGATGCCGGAAATCTCGATCACCGCCACGTCGAGCTTGCCGAGGAAGCCCTGCCACGCCGTCGGCGCGACCTGGCTCAGGTGCATGTCGAAGTAGTTCATCTCGCCTGCGTTGATCTTCTCGCGCGCGATCGGGTCGGAGTTATAGGGCAGGCGTAACTCGATGCCGTCGGCCCTGGCGAGCGCCCCGTCGAGCTCGGGCCCGGTCGAGGCGCCGGTCCAGACCTTGACCCGGAACGGGTTGCCGGCGGCATGCTCGGCCTCGATGCGGGCGGCGAGCGCCATCGGCACGGCTTTGGGATAGCCCGACCCGGTGAAGCCGCTCATGCCGACGGTCATGCCGTCCTCGATCAGCGCGGCGGCGTCCTCGGCGCTCATCATGCGGGAGGACAGGTTCGGGTGGGCGATACGGGGATGCAGGGTCACGTGGGTCTCCTCGGCGCGGCCGGGGCGGGCGGGAAATATCCGTGCCCGGATGGCCATCGTCACGTTCTAATGTTTCACGGTATCTATGCTGGCCACGGCCGGCCGAACCAGATGGAGAAATGCTCCGCAGATCGGGTATTCCTGTATTGCAT
>NZ_JAATOS010000992.1:0-539 GCF_011806505.1 Salipiger sp. HF18
GGCCTCTTGATGGCTCTTCGCACCCGGGGTGAGACCGTGGACGAATACGCCGCCGCCGCGGGCGTGATGCGCGCCAAGTGCAACGCCGTGACCGCGCCCGAGGGCGCCATCGACATCGTCGGCACCGGTGGAGATGGCAAGGGCACGCTGAACATCTCGACCGCCACCGCCTTCGTGGTGGCCGGCGCCGGCGTCACCGTCGCCAAGCACGGCAACCGCAACCTCTCGTCCAAGTCCGGCTCTGCCGACGCGCTGAGCCAGATGGGCGTCGAGGTGATGCTGCCGGCCACCTCGATCGCGCCGATCCTCGAGAAGGTCGGCATCTGCTTCATGATGGCGCCGATGCACCACCCGGCGATGAAGCACGTGATGCCGGTGCGCATGGAACTCGGCACCCGCACGATCTTCAACATCCTCGGGCCGCTGACCAACCCGGCGGGCGTGAAGCGCCAGCTGACCGGCGCCTTCTCGCGCGACCTGATCCGCCCGATGGCCGAGACGCTGGGCAAGCTGGGCTCGACGCGAGCATGGCTGGTGCA
>NZ_JAATOS010000993.1:0-535 GCF_011806505.1 Salipiger sp. HF18
GCCCGAACGTCAAGGGTCGATGCCATGCGGTTCCTGCTGGCAGAGCCCGGGCGCGATCACGAAAAAGGGCGCGCCGGTGGTGGCGCGCCCTCATCGGGGCCCGGAAGGGTCGTTCAGCGCGCCAGCCAGCCGCCGCCGACGTTGATGACGGCGCCGGTGACATAGGTCGCCGCGGGCGAGGCGAGGAAGGCGGCGGTGCCGCCGATGTCCGAAGGCTCGCCCCAGCGGCCCGCCGGGATGCGCTCGAGGATGGCCTTCGAGCGCTCGGGGTCGTCGCGCAGCGCCTCGGTGTTGTTGGTGGCGATGTAGCCCGGCGCGAAGGCGTTCACGGTGATCCGGTGCGGCGCCCATTCGTTGGCGAGGATCTTGGTGACCCCCGCGACGCCGTGCTTGGAGGCGGTGTAGGCGGGCACCCGGATGCCACCCTGGAAGGACAGCAGCCAGGCGATGTTGACGATGGCGTCCGGCGTGCCGGTGCCGACCAGCGCCTTGCCGAAGGCCTTGCAGGTGAAGAACAGCGCCTTGAGGTTGGTGT
>NZ_JAATOS010000994.1:0-533 GCF_011806505.1 Salipiger sp. HF18
GCCCGGCGGCATGGGGATCTCGTTCCTCAAGCAGTTTGCCGACAGTGGCGTCGACCTGCCGGTGATGGGCCCGGCGTTCTCGTTCGACCAGAACATCCTTCAGGCCGTGGGTGACGCGGCGCTCGGGGTGAAGAACGGCTCGAACTGGTCCAAGGATCTCGACAACGAGGCTAACGCGGCCTTTGTCAGCGGCTTCGAGGAGGCCTACGGCCGCCTGCCGTCGCTCTATGCGGCCTATGGGTACGACACCGCGAACCTGCTGCTCTCGGCGCTGGACAAGGCCGAGCCTTCGGACGCCGAAGCCTTCCGCGCGGCGCTGAAGGAGGCCGCCTTCGACAGCGTGCGCGGGGATTTCTCCTTCGACACCAATCAGCACCCGATCCAGGACATCTACATCCGCGAGGTCATTCAGGAAGGCGACGTCTTCACCAACAAGATCGTCGCCACCGCGCTCGAGGACCGCTCGAGCGCCTATGTCGAAGAGTGCTCGATGAAGTGATCCCGCGGGGGCCCGCCGAGGCGGGCCCCCCACC
>NZ_JAATOS010000995.1:0-522 GCF_011806505.1 Salipiger sp. HF18
CGTACGGCGATGCTCTGGGCCGATGCCGACTGGCAGGCGCTGGGGCTCCAGGGCGCGATCCTCGCCGGGCGTCCGCGCCACGCGCTCTCCGGGCTCTCGGCGATGATGGATCCGGGGCAGGGCTATGGCAGCGGCATCCATCCCTCGGCGGTGATCGACCCCTCCGCGGTGCTGGGCGCTGACGTCAGCGTCGGCGCGCTTGCGGTGATCGGCCCCGAGGCGCGCATCGGCGCCGGCTCAGTGGTCGGTCCGCAGGCCTATATCGGCTGGAACACGGTGATCGGCGACGGCGCGATGATCCACGCCGGCGTCCGCATCGGCGCCCGCGTCACCATCGGCGCGCGCTTCATCGCGCAGCCGGGCGCCGCGATCGGCGGCGACGGCTTCTCCTACGTGACGCCCGAGATCTCGGGCGTCGAGAAGGCCCGCGCCAGCCTCGGCGAAGAGGGCACCGACAACGCCCAGCAATGGGCCCGCATCCACTCGCTCGGCGGGGTCACCATCGGGGATGACTGCGAGGTC
>NZ_JAATOS010000996.1:0-521 GCF_011806505.1 Salipiger sp. HF18
GGCCGAGGCGGGCGCGGGCATGGGCAGGCTGGGTGACGGCCCGGTCGCCGGTGGCGCGCAGCGGCGCGCGCTGCACCGGGAAGCCCGCCACAAGCCGGTCGCCCTTGGCAAAGCCATTGTCGGCGTCGGTGACGGAGCGACCGTCGTATTCCTCGACGTCGCCGCGAGCCTGAAGCCAGCCGCCGCGCAACTCGGGCAGGCCCCGGCCGATGTCGATGGCGATGTCCGGATCGGTGTAGGGCCCCGAGCTGTCATAGACCCGCAGCGGCGCCTCGCCGGTGACGGCGATCTCGCGCAGGGGCACGCGAAGCTCGTGGGTCTGTCCATGGACGTAGACCTTGCTCGACGCCGGCAGGCCGCCGGTGGTGATGGTGGGGATCGTATCTTTCATGTCGGTCTCCTCTTCCGAAAAGACCCCGATGAAACGTGCGCCAGAAAGGGGCCATACGGCCCGGCGCAGGACATGCGCAAAGGGCCGCAGCGGCCCGAAAGGACCGCCCCTGACTGATGCAATGGGGGGA
>NZ_JAATOS010000997.1:0-517 GCF_011806505.1 Salipiger sp. HF18
GCGGACGCCCGCGTGGATGGTGAAGTAGTCCACTCCCTGCTCGGCCTGCTCGATCAGCGTGTCGCGGAAGATCTCCCACGTCAGGTCCTCGGCGATGCCGCCGACCTTCTCGAGCGCCTGGTAAAGCGGCACGGTCCCGATCGGCACCGGCGCGTTGCGGATAATCCAGTCGCGGATATTGTGGATGTTCCGCCCCGTCGAGAGGTCCATGACGGTGTCGGCGCCCCAGCGGATCGCCCAGACCATCTTCTCGACCTCTTCCTCCATCGAGGAGGTGACGGCGGAATTGCCGATATTGGCGTTGATCTTCACCTTGAAGTTGCGGCCGATGATCATCGGCTCGAGCTCGCGGTGGTTGATGTTGGCCGGGATGATGGCGCGGCCCGCGGCGATCTCGTCGCGCACGAACTCGGCCGTCACGAGGTCGGGAAGGTTGGCGCCCATGGGCTCGCCGCCGCGGCTGTAGGCCGCCATCCGGCCCTCGTTCTCGCGGATCGCCACGAACTCCATCTCGGGC
>NZ_JAATOS010000998.1:0-517 GCF_011806505.1 Salipiger sp. HF18
TCGTGTGCCTCGCCGTGGCCTGGGCGATCCGCTCGCACCGGCTGGGATTCTACCTCGTCGCCACCCGCGAGCGTGAAAGTGCCGCGAAGGCGGCGGGCGTGGGCACCGTCAAGGTGCGGCTGATGGCGGTGGCCGTCTCGGCGGCGCTCTCGGCCATGGTCGGCACCTTCCACGCCATGTACCTGACCTTCATCGAGCCCGAGTCGATGTTCTCGTTGCAGTTCTCGATCCAGATCGCCATGTTCGCGCTCATCGGCGGCATCGGCACCGTCTGGGGCCCGCTTCTGGGCGCCATGCTGCTGGTGCCGATCACCGAATTCGCCCGCGGCGCGCTCGGCTCCGAGGCCATCGGCCTGCACGGCTTCGTCTATGGTGTGGTGCTGATGCTGGTGGTGCTGTTCCTGGCGCTGCCCATCGGGGTCGCCGCGTCGATCTACCTCGAGGAATTCGCGTCGCAGAACAAGTTCACCGATTTCATCGAGGTGAACATCTCGAACCTCGCTGCGGTGCCGTCGAT
>NZ_JAATOS010000999.1:0-514 GCF_011806505.1 Salipiger sp. HF18
GGCCACGAGCAGCGAGCCCTGCCCGTCTCGGCGCTGGCGCACCGCGCCCCGGTGGCCAAGGGCGGACATATCGTGCTCGACGTGACGGCTGCGGAGTTCGAGACCGCCCCGCACCCGGACGCGCTGCCCGCCTAGGGCAGACCCGGCGGGGGCGTCAGCTCCAGAGCGGTTCCTGCTGCGCCTCCGCCTCGGCTTCGGCCGCAACCAGCTGCGGCGTGCTGCCCCTGCCCGCCTTGGCCGCGGCGATCAGCGAGCGGAACAGCCGGCGATGAGCTCGCCGGTAGATCAGATGCTCTGGATGCCACTGCACCCCCAGCGCGAAGGGATCGGTGACACGCTCGATGGCCTGCACCATGCCGCCGTCGTCGCGCGCGGCCACCCGGAGCCCCTCTCCCAGCACATCCACCGACTGGCTGTGCAGCGCATTCACATAGAGACAGTTTGCCCGCGCCGAACGCGACAGCAGCGTGTCCTCGCCGATCTCGACCCGCTTGCGCGGCAGGATGGTGCGGAT
>NZ_JAATOS010001000.1:0-514 GCF_011806505.1 Salipiger sp. HF18
ACGGAACCGAATGGATCCGCGCCAATGCAGGCGGCGGCCGGGATCGTGGCCCGGGCCGTCGCTTGTCGTTCGCGGCGTCAGGCCCCGCGGCTTTCACCCGCCGCGTCCCCGCCCGGCATCGTCTCGGGCGCCGAGAACCGCAGCGGGCCAAGCCGCCCCTCGCGGCGGAGCCGTTTGCGCAGGCGCCAGATCCGCAGCGCCTCGAGCACGAGGATCAGCGCCTCGGCGTAGTCCGGATCGTCGGGGCGCCGCTCGGGCGCCACGCCGCGCGCCAGCGCCGCCGCCATGAGCGTGCCGTTGCCCCAGTCCGGGTGCGCCTTGCCGGTGCGCTGGCGGTAGCGGTCGGCGGCGTCTGCCTGCATCACCAGATCCCGCGCGGCGCGCCAGCGCTGGCCCCGCGGCACCGTCAGGAGCGCGCTGGCGGCGGTGATCAAGTCGGTGTGCAGCACCGGCCTCATGCGACCAGCTCCAGCCGGGCAAAGGGCCCTGGTCCGTAACGCGCCGAGATCTGCGC
>NZ_JAATOS010001001.1:0-511 GCF_011806505.1 Salipiger sp. HF18
GAAGTCCGGTCACCTCGGCCACCTCGGCATCGCTCATGTCGCCGAAACCACGGTAGTGAACCGTCAGGTCCTCCGGCAGCGTCCCGAGCGCCGCGCGCAGCCGGGCATAGTCGCCGCGGTCGGCGTCCGGGGCGCCGGGGCGCAGGCTGCGGGCGCCGTTCTCGACGATGATGGGCCAGTCGCCGAGGCCGAGCTCGGTGTGCAGCTGCGTGATCTCGGCTTCGGTCTTGGAACTGGCGAGGATCAGCGGGATCTCGCGCTCGGCCAGCGCCGCCAGCGCCGGGGCCGCGGCGGCATGGCTGTAGCTCGCATGGTCGAGGAGCGTTCCATCCAGATCGGTGAATACGATGAGCCGCACCTGCCACTGCCCCCTTTGACGTTTTGATCCGAGCCTAGACCGAATGCGGCGCCGGTGGGAACAGCCGTTCCGACATTCCCGGACGTTCAGTGGGTAAGCGCCCGGGAATTCGCCATTTTTCGGGGCGTTCGCATGTCAGGCGTTGCGCTGGCG
>NZ_JAATOS010000100.1:0-12228 GCF_011806505.1 Salipiger sp. HF18
CAAGTCCCGGCCCATCAACGATTTCGTGTCCGCGGCGGACGGGACTGCCCGCCGCGGACGAAGATAGCTCAGCCCTTGATCGCGGCCATCACGGCCTCGCCGAGGGTGGCGGGGCTGTCGGCAACCACGATGCCCGCGGACTTCATGGCTTCGATCTTGGATTCCGCGTCGCCCTTGCCACCGGCGACGATGGCGCCTGCGTGGCCCATGCGGCGACCCGGAGGGGCGGTGCGGCCGGCGATGAAGCCTGCGATGGGCTTCCAGCGGCCCTTCTTCTTCTGCTCGGCGATGAAGGCCGCGGCCTCTTCCTCGGCGGAGCCGCCGATTTCGCCGATCATGATGATCGCTTCGGTTTCCGGATCGTCGAGGAACATGTCGAGCACGTCGATGTGCTCGGTGCCCTTGATCGGGTCACCGCCGATGCCGACGGCCGAGGACTGGCCGAGGCCGAGGTCGGTGGTCTGCTTCACGGCTTCATAGGTCAGCGTGCCCGAGCGGGACACGACGCCCACCTTGCCGCGCTTGTGGATGTGGCCGGGCATGATGCCGATCTTGCAGGCGTCCGGGGTGATGACGCCCGGGCAGTTCGGGCCGATCAGGCGCGAGGAGCTGTCGATCAGGGCGCGCTTGACCTTCATCATGTCGAGAACCGGGATGCCCTCGGTGATGCAGACGATCAGCGGGATCTCGGCGTCGATGGCCTCGAGGATCGAGTCGGCCGCGAAGGGCGGCGGCACGTAGATGACCGAAGCATTGGCGCCGGTCACGTGCACGGCCTCGTGGACCGAGTTGAAGACGGGCAGGCCGAGGTGGTCCTGGCCACCCTTGCCCGGGGTCACGCCGCCGACCATCTTGGTGCCGTAGGCGATGGCCTGCTCGGAGTGGAAGGTGCCCTGCGAGCCGGTGAAGCCCTGACAGATGACTTTAGTATTTGCGTCGACGAGGACTGCCATGGTTGGCGTTCTCCCTAGTTGGCCGCGGAAGCGCGGCGCGCGTTTTGAGACGGCGCCGCGGGACGCGGGCCGGTGATACGGAAAGACAGCACACGGCCCAAGGGCGCGCGCTGTCCGCTCTGTTCGGTGAAGGGAAGGGGGGCCGTTACTGCCCGTCGCGTCCCGCGATCTCGTCCAGCGCCCGCGCCAGCAGGAGCGCAACGCCCCCCAGCATGAGCGAACGCCCGATGGAGTCCGTCACGTTGGCCGGCGCGAAGGTCTGCACGCCATCCCGACCGCGCTGCGCGGCACGGCGCCAGCGGCTGAGCCGCGGTCCGTCCCCCATGCGGTTGGGCTGCGGAACATGCCCGAACTTCGGCTTGGCGACCAGCAGAGCCGCTCCGATCGCGAGCATCCCGCCGGCATAGGCCACCGGCAGAAGCCGGTCGCGACGTGCCGGAAGCGGCTTCGCGGAGACGGTGGGCAGGGTGTTGCGGCCGGGCAGCTTGATCGACATGACGGAGTCCTCCTTTGCGGGGGGAACACGCCACGCGCGCGGAACGTTCCACGCCGTCGGTGATATGCTGCATCGACCGCACCCGGATCAGCCCTTCACGGCCTTCACGATCTTCTCGGCGCCATCGCTGAGGTTGTCGGCGGCGATCACGTTCAGACCGGAGTTCGCGATGATCTCCTTGCCGAGATCCACGTTGGTGCCTTCGAGACGCACGACCAGCGGAACCTGCAGACCGACTTCCTTCACCGCGGCGAGCACGCCCTCTGCGATCACGTCGCAGCGCATGATGCCGCCGAAGATGTTCACCAGGATGCCCTTCACGTTCGGGTCCGAGGTGATGATCTTGAAGGCTTCGGTCACCTTCTCCTTGGTTGCGCCGCCGCCCACGTCGAGGAAGTTGGCGGGCTCTGCACCGTAGAGCTTGATGATGTCCATGGTCGCCATGGCAAGGCCTGCGCCGTTCACCATGCAGCCGATCTCACCGTCGAGCGCGATGTAGTTCAGGTCGTGCTGCGATGCGGCGAGTTCCTTGGGGTCTTCCTCGGTCTCGTCGCGCAGGCCGACGATGTCGGGGTGGCGGTAGAGCGCGTTGCCGTCGAAGCCGGCCTTGCAGTCGAGGCACTTGAGATCACCGTCGGTGGTGACGATCAGCGGGTTGATCTCGAGCATCTCCATGTCCTTCTCGACGAACATCCGGTAGAGGTTCGAGAGGAGGTTGGTGCACTGGCGGATCTGCTTGCCGGACAGCCCGAGGGCGAAGGCGACGCGACGGCCGTGGAAGCCCTGGTAGCCGACGGCGGGGTCGATGGAGAACGACAGGATCTTCTCGGGGGTCGAGGCTGCCACTTCCTCGATGTCCATGCCGCCCTCGGTCGAGCAGACGATGGACACGCGCGAGGTGACGCGGTCGACGAGCAGGGCGAGGTAGAATTCGGAGGTGATGTCCGAGCCGTCCTCGATGTAGATGCGGTTGACCTGCTTGCCTGCCGGACCGGTCTGGTGCGTCACCAGCGTGTGGCCGAGCATCCGGTTGGCTTCCTCGGCGGCCTCTTCGACCGACTTGGCAAGGCGCACGCCGCCCTTTTCGCCAGCCTCGGATTCCTTGAAGGAGCCCTTGCCGCGACCACCCGCGTGGATCTGCGCCTTGACCACCCAGAGCGGGCCGTCGAGCTCGCCCGCGGCGGTCTTGGCGTCGTTGGCAGTCAGCACGATACGGCCGTCGGAGACCGGGCAGCCATAGTCGCGCAGAAGCGCCTTCGCCTGATATTCATGGATGTTCATGAAAGAATCTTCCCGTCTTGCTGCGATTTCGGTGCCGGTATACCCATGCATATCGGCCTGCGTCAGTCGAAATATTGCCGGACCCCGCGAATTGCGAGCAATTTTTTCGCTTTGTGATCACACGTTTGGGGGCTGTGATCACAAATACCGGCGGACCCCGCCGATGTTAGCGCGTGACGGGCAGAATCACGCCGAACTGCCTGTCCGGTTGGCGATTGTGAGCTCGGGCCGGTCGCGGTATCGAGGAGGAAACCGCGACGAACGGAGGCCCGAGACGTGCAGAGACTGGTGAGATACGGCGAGGACCGGCACGATTCAACGGCGCTTCCGGTGGTCGCGCTGGCCCATAACGAGGTCAACATCCTCGCCGACTTCCTCGACCACTACCGCCGGATCTGCCGCCCGACCTTCCTCATCGTCGACGACCGTTCGACCGACGGCACCTCCGAGTTCCTCGCGGCCCAGCCCGACGTCACGGTGTTCCATCCGAAGCCGGACTCGCATTTCGGCACCGACAAGGCGGAGTGGCGCGGCGAGATCATGGACACGCTCTGCACCGGCCGCTGGAGCCTCGTGCCGGATCTCGACGAGCATTTCGTCTACCCGGGGATGCCAGGTCGCGAGATCGGGTCGTACCTCTCCGAGCTCGATGCCGAAGGCGCCGAGGTGGTGCTCACGCTGATGATCGACATGTATGGCGACCTGCCGCTGTCCGAGCACGTCTATCCCGATGGCAGCGGCCGCAGCCTCGCCGAGTGCTTTCCGTTCTTTGACGCGCCTGCAGGCTTTCCCGACGGCTACATCATGCGCCCGGTCACGCCCAAGGTGCTGGCCAAACACCCGTCGCCGCCGGTCATCTTCAACGGCGGCGCGCGGCACCGGCTGTTCTACCCCAAGCCCAAAGGGGCGGGGCCGCTCGCGACCTGGGTGGTGCGCAACCGCTTCGGGCTCGACCGGCCGGTGAATGCCGATGCGGGCTGGCTCGGGCGGAAGGTGTCGCGCAAGCTCTTCAGCGGTTCGCTCAACTGCACCAAGCTCGGACTGCTGCGCTGGAAGCGGGGGATGCGGTTTGCCGGCGGCCCGCACAAGGCCGACACCGCGCTGCGCTGTTCCGAGAGCATCGCCGCCTTCCTGCATTACCCGCTCACGCGCGGGCGCAAGGGGGTCGAGTACATCGCGCAGCGCGGACAGCACGCGGATGGCTCGGAGCATTACAAGCGGCTTCTGAAGGGGGGGACGCTGGAGCAGTCGCCGGTCTTCGGCGGCTCGAAGCGCTATACCGGTCCCGAGGACCTTGCCGGACTGATCCGGGGGGTGCCGGGGCGCTGAACCACGCCCCGGCGGGGTATCTTACGCGAGCGAGCTGTCGATGTCCTTGCACGCCTCGACGAGGCCCTTCACGGCCTTGACCGAGGTGTCGAACATCTCTTGCTCTTCCTTGTTGAGCTTGATGTTCATGATCTTCTCGATGCCACCGGCGCCGATCACGGTGGGCACGCCCACGTACATGTCGGACACGCCGAGGTCGCCGTCGCAGTAGGCGGCGCAGGGCAGGACGCGCTTCTGGTCCTTGAGATAGGCTTCCGCCATTTCGATGGCCGAGGTTGCGGGCGCGTAGAAGGCCGAGCCGGTCTTCAGCAGGCCAACGATCTCGGCGCCGCCGTCACGGGTGCGCTGCACGATGGCGTCCAGCTTCTCCTGCGTGGTCCAGCCCATCTCGACGAGGTCCGGCAGCGGAACGCCGGCGACGGTCGAGTAACGGACCGACGGCACCATGGTGTCGCCGTGGCCGCCGAGCACAAAGGCGGTGACGTCCTTCATCGACACGTTGAACTCGGTCGCGAGGAAGTGACGGAAGCGGGCCGAGTCGAGCACGCCTGCCATGCCGCAGACCTTGTTCGCGGGCAGCCCCGAGAATTTCTGCAGGGCCCAGACCATCGCGTCGAGCGGGTTGGTGATGCAGATGACAAAGGCATCCGGAGCGTTGTCGCGGATGCCTTCACCGACGGATTTCATGACCTTGAGGTTGATGCCGAGCAGGTCGTCGCGGCTCATGCCGGGCTTGCGCGCCACACCGGCCGTCACGATGCAGACGTCGGCGCCGGCGATGTCGGCGTAGTCTTGCGTGCCCTTCAGCGTGGCGTCGAAGCCTTCCGAGGGGCCGGACTCGGCGATGTCGAGCGCCTTGCCCTCGGGGGTGCCTTCGGCGATGTCGAAGAGAACGACGTCACCCAGTTCCTTCAGGGCTGCGAGGTGGGCAAGCGTGCCGCCGATCTGTCCCGCGCCGATGAGGGCGATCTTGGGTCTGGCCATGGATCTAATCTCCGCTCCATTTGACAATTCCGCCGCTTGCGTAAGGGTTTGCCTGCACAGGTGCAAGGGTGCTGCGGGAGGCCCGGGCGGCGCTTGGCGCGGAGCGATTCTGAAATGATGGCGCTAAAGACAAGGAAAACGATAGGTTAGCATACGAACGGTCGCGCCCGCCCAGAGTGTGTAAATCACCACGTGAGGGGGCCGTGATTGCCGTCAAAAATGGCACTCGGGCGCGAGACCTTCGATTCTCGGACGGATCGTGCGGCCGTGCGTCACGCGTCGCTTTCCGGCTTCGGCAGCGCCTCGGCGAGGGTTTCGAACGCCTGTCCGCTGGCGACGAGACAGGTGACGCCCGCGGCGGAGGTCACGGTGATCGTCCAGGTGCCGGTCTCGCCCGAGGCGAACACCTCCATCATCGCGTTGTTGCTGCCGAGCCCGATGCTCCGGCGGGTCTCGCCGTATTTCGTGGCAAGCTTCTCGACGACCTGGTCGCGCGGGGCGCAGGCGGGGTTCTGAGCGTGCGCCGTTCCGGCGGAGACCGCCGCGATCACGGCCGCCACGACTGTCGTAACTGCTTTCGTCGCATTCATCGCTTTGCCCTTTCGGCTGTGGCGCCGGGCCGGGCGGCTCTTTGTCCGCGTCCCGCGCCTGTCTTGCC
The DNA here is from genome assembly GCF_011806505.1 of Salipiger sp. HF18. NCBI lineage: Bacteria > Pseudomonadati > Pseudomonadota > Alphaproteobacteria > Rhodobacterales > Roseobacteraceae > Salipiger > Salipiger sp. HF18. The sequence goes on from NZ_JAATOS010000100.1 coordinate 5,702, forward strand.
CTCGGCTTCGGTTGGCTTCGCTCCCGCGGCGGGGACCGTTTCCGCCGCCTGTTCCGAGCCTGCGGAACAATGTCCAAGGAAAGGTTAACGGACCCGCGCGTTCCCCCCTGCCAGGGCGCAACAGCTCAAATGCGGTGCTTTTTTCTGCGTCGCGGCACAAAGTCTCTTGCACTTTTCGCAAAAAACTGGCCTCTACCACGCAACATTATTTCTTCGAGAGGGAGGAGAAACATGGACCTCACGATGCGCCCCTACCGCTCGGTGCTCTATATTCCGGGCTCCAAGGACCGTGCTCTGGACAAGGCCCGGACGCTTCCGGTCGATGCGATCATCTTCGATCTCGAGGACGCGGTGTCGCCCGGAGAAAAGGAGGCCGCGCGCGAGACCCTCGCTGCGGCGCTGCGCCAGGGCGGTTTCGGCAAGCGCACGAGAATCGTGCGGATCAACGGGCTCGACACCCGCTGGGGCAAGGACGATGCGGTCGCCGCCAACGACATGGATTGCGATGCCATCCTGCTGCCCAAGGTCGAGAGCCCCGAACAGCTCGACGCGCTTGCGAAGCTCACCGACAAGCCGCTCTGGGCGATGATGGAGACACCGCGCGGCATCCTCAACGCCGCCGCCATCGGCGCGCACGAGCAGCTCTGGGGCATGGTCATGGGCACAAACGACCTCGCCAAGGAGCTGAACTCGCGCTTCCGCGCCGACCGGCTGCCGATGCAGAGCTCGCTCGGGCTCTGCCTGCTGGCCGCCAAGGCCACGGGCTGCGTCATCGTCGACGGCGTCTACAACGCCTTCAAGGACGACGAGGGACTCAAGGCGGAATGCGACCAGGGCCGCGACATGGGCTTCGACGGCAAGACCCTGATCCACCCCGCGCAGGTCGCGATCACCAACGACGCCTTCGCCCCGACCGAGGCCGAGATCGACCTTGCCAAGCGCCAGATCGAGGCCTTCGAGGCCGCCGGGAAGGCGGGGCAGGGGGTCGCGGTCGTCGATGGCAAGATCGTCGAGAACCTGCACGTGGCCACCGCGCAAAGCATCCTCGCGAAAGCGGATGCCATTGCTGCCATGACAGAATAATCGCACTGTGCCGGGAATTAGGTAAGACCAAAGGAGACACCCATGGTCCTTCTCATTCTCGGCGTCGCCCTGTGGTGGGCCGCGCACCTGTTCAAGCGACTCGCCCCGGCGCAGCGGGCGGCGATGGGCGACAAGGGCAAGGGGGCGATCGCGCTGGCCCTGCTGGTGTCGGTCCTGCTGATGATCTTCGGCTACCGCATGGCGGACGGCGCCTTCTTCTGGGGGCGGCATCCGGCGACGGTCGGGATCAACAACCTGCTGATGCTGGCGGCGCTCTATTTCACCTCGCCGGGCCCGAAGAAGGGCGCGCTCTTCTACAAGATGCGTCACCCGATGCTGACGGGCTTCCTGCTCTGGGCGGTGGCGCACCTGCTTGTGAATGGCGACGTGCCCTCCTTCGTGCTGTTCGGCGGGCTGGGCCTCTGGGCCATCGTCGAGATCATGGTCATCAACCGGACCGAGCCCGGCTGGACGCCGCCCGCGAAAGGCAGCATCGGCAAGGACGCGATGTTCGCGGCGATCAGCGTGCTGCTGCTCTTCGTGATCGGCTACATCCACACCTGGCTCGGCTACCCGACCTTCGGCTAACCTGTTGGAGCAAAGAATGAAGATCTACCGCTTTCTCTCCGAGGACGACACTTCCGCCTTCTGTCACAAGGTGACATCGGCGCTGAACAAGGGCTGGGAGCTCTACGGTCAGCCCACCTACGCGTTCGACGCAGCCAACGGTGTGATGCGCTGCGGGCAGGCCGTGGTGAAGGAGGCCGAGGGCGACTACACCCCAGACCTCAAGCTGGGAGAGCTCTGATGGCCAAGACCAACCCGGGCAGGTTCTTCGAGGATTACAGCATCGGCCAGGTGATCGAGCACGCGGTGCCGCGCACCGTCTCGGGCGGGGAGCGGGCGCTCTATCATGCGCTCTACCCGGCGCGGCATGCTCTTTATTCCTCGGACGAATTCGCCCGGGCCTGCGGTCTGCCGGCCTCGCCGCTCGACGATCTGGCGGCGTTCCACGTGGTCTTCGGCAAGACCGTGCCGGACGTGTCGCTGAACGCGGTGGCAAACCTCGGCTATGCCGAGGGGCGCTGGCTGAAACCCGTCTATGCCGGTGACACGCTGCGGTCCTCCTCCGAGGTGATCGGGCTCAAGCAGAACTCGAACGGCAAGACCGGGGTGGTCTACGTGCGCACCACCGGCACCAATCAGAACGGCGAGACCGTGATGGAGTATTGCCGCTGGGTGATGGTGCGTAAGAAGGATCTCGATGCGCCTGCGCCCGAGACGGTGATGCCGGAGCTGAAGTCGGTGCTGGCGCCCGAGGATCTGGTGATCCCCGAGGGCCTGGATTTCTCGGCCTACGATTTCACCCTCGCGGGCGAGCCGCACCGCTGGGGCGATTACGAGCCGGGCGAGACCATCGACCACGTCGACGGCGTCACCATCGAGGAGGCCGAGCACATGATGGCGACGCGGCTCTGGCAGAACACCGCCAAGGTGCATTTCGACGCCACCTTCCGGCCCGACGGCCAGCGCCTGATCTACGGCGGTCACGTGATCTCGATGGCCCGCGCCCTGAGCTTCAACGGGCTTGCCAACGCGCAGATGATCGTAGGGCTGAACGGCGGCGCCCACGCCAACCCGTGCTTCTCGGGCGATACCGTCAAGGCCTGGACCGAAGTGCTCGACAAAGCCGACACGCCGGCGCCGGGCGTGGGCGCGATCCGGCTGCGGCTGGTGGCCACCAAGGGCGGGGAGCCCTTCGCGCTTCGGGGCGAGGACGGCAAGTATCTGCCCGAGGTTCTGCTCGATCTCGATTACTGGGCGCTCATGCCGCAATAAGCTGCGGGGGAACATTAACTAAATCTTAGCGTTAGTGTTTCCCGATCTTTACAATCGGAGTGGTGAAAGAGAATCGTCCTTTTTGCAGAAGAGGTTCCCCGATGTCTGGCACTCCGCTCCCAAGCGGCACGAGCGACGTTCTGGCGATGCCGGCGAGCAAGATCCCCGAAGCCATCGACGCGTTGGTCAAGCGCCGCAAGTTCAGCGGGCTCGTGTCCCGCATTCACCGGGATCTGAACTCGGCGGATCCCGCCCGCCGCAGCATGGGCGCCCTCGCGCTCAAGCGGCTGGGCTTCCCCGAGTGAGCCCCGGGTCCGCACCGTGCGGGCCTGCACAGAATCAAGTCCCCGCCCGGTTTTCCGCGACGCAGAATGTTAGCGTCGAGAATGTGATCACAGCTTTTTGGGTGTGATCACATATCCTGCCTATTTTTTCCAAAAGCGGGCAAAAAACGCGCTCGCTGCGCGTGCAGTCTGGTGACAGAGGGGGAGAAAACCCGCTAGAACCCGAGCACAAGGGAACCGAAAGGACTAGCCATGGCCGAAGCGAAACGGATCGAGCGCCCGCTCTCCCCCTTCATGTTCGTTCAATACTACCGCCTCCAGCTCACCGCAGTGACCTCTGTGATGATCAGGATCACCGGCAACGCGATGATGGTCGCGGTGCTCCTGCTGATCTGGTGGCTTCTCGCGCTCGCCGCGGGACCCGAATACTTCGAAACCGCCGAATGGTGGATCACCTCCTTCGTCGGCGACCTGATCATGTTCGGCTCGCTCTGGGCGATCTGGTACCATTACCTCGGCGGCCTCCGTCACCTCGTCTTCGACGCGGGCAAGGGGCTTGACATCGAAACCGCCGAAAAACTCGGCTGGATCTGCGTTTACGGGTCGGTCGTGCTGACGATCCTGACCGTGATCATCATCTGGCTCTGAGGGGGACGTCACGATGCGTTATATCACCGACCGCAAGCGCGCCGTTGGCAAGGGCTCGGCCCACACCGGCGCAGAGCATCACTGGTTCATGATCGTGTCCTCGGTCGCGCTGGCCTTCATGATGCCGGCCTGGATCTTCATCTTCGGCAACGCGCTCGGCTCCGGCTACGACGCGGCGCTGGCAACCATGTCGCGGCCCTTCCCCGCGATCCTCACCGCGCTCGTGCTGATCGTTGGCATGATGCACTTCCACAAGGGTGGGCGTGTGATGATCGAGGATTACACCGCCGGCACCACTCGCAAGGTTCTGATCATGGCCTACGTCGGCTTCAGCTACGTCATGATCGCCTGCGGGCTTTTCGCGCTCGTCAAGATCGCGCTCTGAGACAGGAAGACCAGGAAAATGGCTGCATACGAATACGAGACGCATACCTATGACGTCGTGGTCGTGGGGGCCGGCGGCGCCGGCCTGCGCGCCACGCTGGGCATGGCGGAGCAGGGCCTGCGCACCGCCTGCGTGACCAAGGTCTTCCCGACCCGCTCGCACACCGTCGCCGCACAGGGCGGCATCGCCGCGTCGCTGTCCAACATGGGCCCCGACAACTGGCAGTGGCACATGTACGACACCGTCAAGGGCTCGGACTGGCTCGGCGATACCGACGCGATGGAATACCTCGCGCGCTCGGCTCCCGCCGCGGTCTACGAGCTCGAGCACTACGGCGTGCCGTTCTCGCGCACCGAGGAAGGCAAGATCTACCAGCGGCCCTTCGGCGGCCACACCACCGAGTTCGGTGAAGGCCCGCCCGTGCAGCGCACCTGCGCCGCGGCCGACCGTACCGGCCACGCCATCCTGCACACGCTCTACGGCCAGTCGCTGAAGAACAACGCCGAGTTCTACATCGAGTACTTCGCCATCGACCTCATCATGAGCGATGACGGCGTCTGCCAGGGCGTGGTCTGCTGGAAACTCGACGACGGCACCTTCCACATCTTCAACGCCAAGATGGTCGTTCTGGCCACCGGCGGCTACGGCCGGGCCTACTTCTCGGCCACCTCGGCGCACACCTGCACCGGCGACGGCGGCGGCATGGTGGCCCGTGCGGGGCTCGCGCTGCAGGACATGGAGTTCGTGCAGTTCCACCCCACCGGCATCTACGGCTCGGGCTGCCTCATCACCGAGGGCGCACGGGGAGAGGGCGGTTACCTCACCAACTCCGAGGGCGAGCGCTTCATGGAGCGCTACGCACCGACCTACAAGGACCTCGCGCCGCGTGACTACGTCTCGCGCTCGATGACAATGGAGATCCGCGAAGGCCGCGGTGTGGGCGAACATGGCGACCACATCCACCTGAACCTGTCGCACCTGCCGGCCGAGGCGCTGGCCGAGCGGCTTCCGGGCATCTCGGAATCGGCGAAGATCTTCGCCGGCGTCGACGTGACCAAGGAGCCGATCCCGGTGCTGCCGACCGTGCACTACAACATGGGCGGCATTCCGACCAACTACTGGGGCGAGGTGCTGAACCCGACCGCGGACAACCCGAATGCCGTCGTCCCGGGCCTGATGGCCGTGGGCGAGGCGGGCTGCGCCTCGGTGCACGGTGCCAACCGTCTCGGGTCCAACTCGCTGATCGACCTCGTGGTCTTCGGCCGCGCTGCCGCGATCCGTGCCGGCGAGGTGGTTGACCGCGCCGCGTCCAAGCACGCGCTGAACCAGGTCTCGGTGGACAAGGCCTTCGACCGCTTCGACAGCATCCGCAACGCGGACGGCGATACGCCGACCGCCGAGCTGCGCCTCGAGATGCAGCGCACCATGCAGGCCGACGCGGCGGTGTTCCGGACCGACAAGACCCTCAAGGAGGGTGTCGAGAAGATGACCGCGATCGCCGGCAAGATGGGCGATCTCAAGGAAAATGAACGGAAGCTGAGATGGAAATAGGAACTGATGGAATAGCTGGAACTCACCAACAGAAGGACCAACGCGCTCGCGACCATCGTCGGCGCCGAGGCGCGCAAGGAGAGCCGCGGGGCGCACGCCCATGAGGACTATCCGAACCGCGACGACGAGAACTGGCGGGTCCACACCATCAGCCGCGTCGAGGGCAACACGGTGACGCTGAGCCAGCGCCCGGTGGTTGTCGATCCGCTGACCACCGAAGCCGAGGGCGGCATCAGCCTGGCCAAGATCGCACCGAAAGCCCGGACGTTCTGATGAAGCCCGTGCTTTTCGCTGCCATTCTCACTCTTGCGGCCTTCGGGCCGAGCCCGGAAGCCCAGGCTCGGTTCCAGGCGCAGAGGGCAGCGATCTGGCAATGTGCGGGGCAGGAGCGGGCGACCCAGCCGCTTGCCATCGCGCAGAAATACCGCTCGGCGAATGGCGTGACCGCCAATTCCTACGTCGCGCTTGCCAGCCGGTCGACGCCGCCCGAGCTTGCGGGGCAGATCAATGCCTGCATGTTCGACGCGGTAGGCCGGCCTCCGCTCACCCCGATGCCGGCCCGGTCCTACAAGAACCAGGTCTACCCGGCAGCGACCCCGGCGGATCTGGGCAAGGCGCTCGATCCGTTGGCCTCGGCCGCCTACCTGCGCCGGCTCGAGGGCGACGCGGGCGTCGTGGGCCCGATCATCGCGCAACCCGCGATGCTGAGCCTGCCGGGGACAGTGAAACGCGGAGCG
>NZ_JAATOS010000009.1:0-41475 GCF_011806505.1 Salipiger sp. HF18
CGCCGCCAGCGCCCGCGACGACGGCTGCCTGCTGCATCCGGCGCTGCTCGACATCGCGACGGGCTGGGCGATGGAGCTGATCGCGGGCTACCAGCCGACGCATCTCTGGGTGCCGGTGAGCTACGCGCGGGTGCGGGTCCACGCGCCGCTTGGCGGGCGCATCGTGAGCTGGGTGCGCAATGCCGCCGAGAACTGCGCCGAGGCCCAGACCGCGAGCTTCGACATCACGCTCTGTGCCCCCGATGGCGCAGTGCTGGTCGAGATCAGCGGCTTCACCATCCGCAAGCTTTCGGACCCCGCGGTGCTGCAGGCGCCGCCGCGGCTCGGGGCGTCCGAGCTCGAGACCGACGCGCCCGAGGCCGCCGCCCAGCCGCTGTCGCCTGCCGAGGAACGCCTCGCCCACAACCTCTCGCAGGGCATCCGGCCCGCCGAGGGGGTGAGCGCCTTTGCCCGTGCGCTGGCGTTGGACGTGCCGCAGGTGGTGATCTCGTCCATGGATCTCGACCAGCTCACCCGCCAGACCGCCGCCTCGGGCGCCGGTCGCGATGAGGGGCAGAAATTCGAACGCCCGCAGCTCGAGCGGGATTACACCGCGCCCTCGAACGACATCGAACGCACCCTCGCGGGCTTCTGGGAAGACCTGCTGGGCGTGCAGACCGTGGGCATCGACGACAGCTTCTTCAACCTTGGCGGCCACTCGCTGATCGCGGTGCGGCTCTTCGCCATGGTGCGCAAGGCCTGGCGCATCGACTTCCCCATTTCGGTGCTGTTCGAGGCACCGACGATCCGCAAATGCGCTGCGCTCATCGCCGCGCAGACCGGCACCGGGACCGAGCGCCCCAGGGCCCCCGAGAGCCGCGCGCCCGAGCGGCGCTTTACCCATCTCGTCGCCATGCACGACGGCGAGGGCGGGCCGCGCACGTCGTTCTTCCTTGTGGCTGGGATGTTCGGCAACGTGCTGAACCTGCGTCACCTCGCGCATCTTCTGGGCGCCGACCGGCCGTTCTACGGGCTGCAGGCGCGGGGGCTCTACGGCGGTGCCGCGCCGCATGACAGCATCGCCGAGATGGCCCGCGACTACATCGCCGAGATGCGGCAGGTGCAGCCGCACGGCCCCTACATGGTCGGCGGCTTCTCGGGCGGCGGCATCACCGCCTTCGAGATCGCGCAGCAGCTCGAGACGTCGGGCGAAGAGGTGGCCCTCTGCGTGCTGCTCGACACGCCGCTGCCGGTGCGCCGCCCGCTCGAGCCGCGCGACCGGCTGATGATCCAGTGGCAGGAGGCCCGGGCCAAGGGCCCGGTCTACCCGCTGATCTGGGCCCGCAACCGCCTGCGGTGGGAGATCGCCCGCCGCCGCGCCACAGATGAGACCGCGACGCAGCACAGCTTCCACAACGCCGAGATCGAGGCCGCCTTCCTCGCCGCCGTCGCGGCCTACGAGGTGGCGCCCTGGGACGGGCCGCTGGTGCTCTACCGCCCGCCGCTTGTCGGCAAGTGGCAGGTCTCGCAGGGGCGCATGGTCAACTCGGAACGCGCCTACGTGCTGCACGACAACGACTGGGGGCAGTTCGTGCCGCATGTCGAAGTGCACGAGGTGCCGGGAAACCACGACTCGATGGTGCTCGAACCCAACGTGCGGGTGCTGGCGGGACTGATGCGCGAGGCCATCGGCCATGCCGAGGCGCGGATGCGGGGCGCCGAGCTCGTGGCCTTTCCCGACCGCCGGGCGGCGGAGTAGCCCATGCCCAAGCTTCTGGTCATATCGCTGAACTACCGCACTCCCGCGATGACGCTGCGCTCGGTGCAGCACGCGCTGCGCGAGATGCAGGGGCTCGAGGCCGAGCTGATGATCGTCGACAACGACAGCGGCGACGGTTCGTTTGAGGCCATGCAGGCGGCGCTCGCCTCCGAGCCATGGGCCGCCGGCGCGCCGGTGCGGCTGATCCAGTCCGGGCACAACGGCGGCTTCGGCGCGGGCAACAACGTGGGCATCCGCGCGGGCTGGTCCGACGGCAGCCGGCCCGACTACGTCTACCTGCTGAACTCCGACGCCTTCCCCGGCCCGGACAGCCTGCGGGCGCTGCTGCGGCATCTCGAGACCCACCCCGAGGCGGGCCTTGCCGGCAGCTACATCCAAGGCGAGGACGGTGCCCCCCACTACAGCGCGTTCCGCTTTCCCTCGGCGCTCTCCGAGCTCGAGGCCGCCGCCCGCTTCGGCCCCGTGACCCGGCTGCTGAACGCTCATCGCGTCTGGCTCGACCTCCCCGAGCGCGCGCTGCCGGTCGACTGGCTGGCCGGGGCCTCGCTGATGATGCGGCAGTCGGTGCTGGACGAGATCGGGCTCTTCGACGAGACCTACTTCCTCTATTTCGAGGAAACCGACCTCTGCCTGCGCGCCGCGCGTGCCGGATACGAGACCCACTACGTGCGCGACAGCGAGGTGGTGCATATCGGCTCGGTCTCGACGGGCATGAAGACATGGGCGCGGGTGCCGGGGTTCTGGCTCGACAGCCGCTGGCACTATTATTCCAAGAACCATGGCCGCCCTTACGCGGTCGCGGTGACGCTCGCGCATCTCGCGGGCGGCCTGATCTGGCGTCTGCGCCGCGTGCTGCAGCGCAAGCCCAAGGCCGATCCCGACCACTTCCTGCGCGATCTCCTGGTACACGATGTCAGGGCGATGACCCGGCCGCTGCCGGGACAGCGCGGGGCGCAGCCGCGTCCCGGCTGCCGCACGCCCGAGGCCAACCCGGAGTAGACGGCATGGCGCAGTTTTCCACAGTGGTGATCGGCAATGAATCCCTTCTCGTGCAATGCGCCGAGAAGCTGCTCGGCGCGGGGCACGCGATCCGCGCCGTGGTGACGCGCAACCCCGAGATCTCCGCCTGGGCCGAGGGGCGCGGCCTTGCCGTCGTGGCGCCCGGGCACGGGCTGGCGCGCAGGCTCGAGGGGCTGACCTTCGACTGGCTGCTCAGCATCGCCAATCTCGACATGCTGCCCGCCGAGGTGCTGGCCATGCCCGCCAGGGGCGCGGTCAACTTCCACGACGGCCCGCTGCCGCGCCACGCCGGGCTCAACGCCCCGGTCTGGGCGCTGATCGCGGGCGAGCACCGCCACGGCATCACGTGGCACATGATCGAGGGCGGCATCGACGAGGGCCACATCCTCGTGTCGCGCGGCTTCGACATCGCGCCCACCGACACCGCGCTGACCCTGAACACCCGAGCCTACGAGGCTGCCATCGACAGCTTCGGCGACCTGATCGAGCAGCTCGAGCACGGGCTGCGGCGGGGCCGGCAGGACCCGTCGCCGCGCCGCCACCACCCCCCGCCGGACCGCCCCTCGCGGCGAGGGGTGCTCGACCTCCCCCGCCCCGCGCCCGAGCTGGCGCGACTGGTGCGGGCGCTGGATCACGGCGGCTACGCCAACCCGCTCTCGGTGCCGAAGATCCGGGCGCGCGGGCGGCTCTGGCTGGTGGGCGGCGCAGTGGCGGTCGGGGGCGAGGGGGCCCCGGGCGAGGTGCTCGAAGCCAGCGACGTCCACCTGACCGTGGCCTGCGGCAGCGGCGCGCTGCGGCTGGCGCATTTCACCCACCCCTGCGGCGCGCCCGCGCTGGTGGCGCGGGTTGGCCGGGCGGGCGAAGTGCTGCCGCTCGCCGACGCCGAGGAGCGCGCCGGGATCGACGCGAAGATCGCCGCCGTCGCGCGGCACGAGCGGCACTGGCGCAAGCGCCTCGCCGACCTCGCTCCCGCCGAGCTTCAGGGGCTCGGCAAGGGTGGCGGCGAGATGGTGGCCCGGCCGCTGGTGCTGGGCGAGGCGGTGCCCCCCGCCGCGCTGGTCGCGGCCTGGGCTGCGCGACTCGACGGGCACGAGATCTGCGACATCGCCTATGCGGACGAGGCGCTTTCCGCGCTGGCCGAGGGCGGTTTCATCGCGCCCTGGGTGCCGCTGAGGGTGCACGCGGGCGGCAGCATGCAGGCGCTGGCCGAGGACGTCGGGCGCGCGCTTGCCATGGTGCGCAACCGACGCGGCTTTGCCACCGACCTTCCCGCCCGCGACCCGGTCCTGCCCGGCGCGCCCACGGTGCCGCACATCGGCCTCAGCCTCGGTGCCGGCCCGATCGAGGGCACCGCGCTTACCGTCGAACTGTCCGCCGACGGCCCGGTGCTGCACGGCGACACCGGGCACATGCCCCCGGCGCAGGTCGAGCTGCTGGCCGCCCGGCTGGAGCTCATGGCCCGCGAGGCGCAGCCGGGCACGCCGCTTGCTGCGCTGCCGCTGCTGCCCGAGGCCGAGCGCGATCTCGTGCTCAACCACTGGAACGAGACTGCGCAGGAGCACGACCGCAGCCTCACCGTGCAGGCGGCCTTCGAGGCGCAGGTGGCCCGTACCCCCGATGCCGTGGCGCTGGTCTTCGAGGGCCAGAGCCTCACCTACGCCCAGCTCGATGCCCGCGTCAACCAGGTGGCGCATGTGCTGCGCGGCATGGGTGTGGCGCCGGGCACCGTGGTGGGCCTGCACACCCGCCGCTCGGTCGAGCTGATGGTCGGCGCGCTCGGCATCCTCAAGGCGGGCGGCGCCTACCTGCCGCTTGACCCGTCCTACCCGGCGGACCGGCTGAAGCACTACATCTCCGACAGCGGCGCGCCGGTGATCGTCACCCAGTCCGCCCTGCGCGCCGAACTGCCCGAGCACCGCGCCGGGCTTCTGGTCATCGACGCCGACCCGCGGCTTGCACAGGCACCCTCGCGTCCGGTGGGGCCGACCAGCGGGCCCGGGGATCTGGCCTACCTGATCTACACCAGCGGGTCGACCGGCACCCCCAAGGGCGTGATGATCGAGCATCGCAACGTGCTGAACTTCTACCTCGGGATGGACGCCAATGTACCGCACGAGCCGGCGGGAACGTGGCTCGCGGTGACCTCGCTCAGCTTCGACATCTCGGTGCTCGAGCTCTTCTACACCACCGCGCGCGGCTTCACCGTGGTGCTGACCTCTGACGAGGACCGCGGGCTGATCTCCAGGGGGCCGATGCCGCTCTCGGATGCGACGATGCAGTTCTCGGTCTACTACTGGGGCAATGACGACGGCGCCGGGCGGGACAAGTACAGCCTGCTGCTCGACGGCGCGAAATTCGCCGACGAGAACGGCTTCTGCGCGGTGTGGACGCCCGAGCGGCACTTCCACGCCTTCGGCGGGCCCTACCCGAACCCCTCGGTGACCGGTGCCGCCGTGGCCGCCGTCACGAAGAACATCGCCGTGCGCGCGGGCTCGGTCGTGGCGCCGCTGCACCACCCCGCCCGCATCGCCGAGGACTGGGCGGTGATCGACAACCTCACCAACGGCCGCGCCGGGCTCGCCATCGCCAGCGGCTGGCAGCCCGACGATTTCGTGCTGCGCCCCGAGAACACGCCCCCCGACAACAAGCCCGCCATGTTCGAGACCATCGAGCAGGTGCGCCGGTTGTGGCGGGGCGAGGCCGTGGCCTTCCCCCGCAAGGACGGCACGCCGCACGCGCTGGTGACACAGCCGCGCCCGGTTTCGGCCGAGCTGCCGGTCTGGGTCACCACCGCCGGCAATCCCGAGACCTGGACCGAGGCCGGGCGGAGGGGCTGCAACGTGCTTACCCACCTGCTGGGCCAGAGCATCGACGAGGTCGCCGACAAGATCCGCCTCTACCACGAGGCGCTGCGCGGCGCGGGGCACGACCCAAAGGACTTCACCGTTACGCTGATGCTGCACACCTTCCTCGCCGCGACCCGCGACGAGGCGCTCGAGGTGGCGCGCGGGCCGATGAAGGACTACCTGCGCTCGGCTGCCGGACTCATCAAGCAATACGCCTGGGCCTTCCCGGCGTTCAAGCGGCCGCAGGGACTCAACAACCCGTTCGAGCTGGATCTCGACATCCTCGCCCCCGAAGAGCTCGACGCCATCCTCGACTTCGCCTTCGAGCGCTACTTCAACGACAGCGGGCTTTTCGGCACGGTCGAGGACGCGCTGGACCGGACCGAGCAGCTCAAGCGAATCGGCGTGGGCGAGATCGCCTGCCTGATCGACTACGGCATCCCGCGGGCGCAGGTGCTGGACGGGCTGAAGCCGCTGGCGCAGGTGGTGAAATCCGCCAACGTGGCACCGGCGCTGGACCCGGGCGATTTCTCCATCGCGGCGCAGATCCTGCGGCACCGGGTGACCCACCTGCAATGCACGCCGTCGATGGCGCGGATGATCGCCATGAACGACGAGGCGCGGTTCGCGCTGTCGAAGCTGCGGCACCTGTTCCTTGGCGGCGAGCCGCTGCCCGGCGCGCTGGTGCAGGAACTCGGCCGCATCACCGGGGCCAGCGTGACCAACATGTACGGGCCCACAGAGACCGCGATCTGGTCCTCGACGGAACCCGCGGGACCGGGCAACGGGGTGGTCAACATCGGCCTGCCGCTGGCGAACCAGCAGCTCTACGTGCTGGACGACGATCGCGCGCCGGTAGGCGTGGGCCTGCCCGGCGAGCTCTGGATCGGCGGCGAGGGCGTGACCCGCGGCTACTGGGGCCGCGACGCGCTGACCGCCGAGCGCTTCGTGCCGAATCCGTTCCACAGCGGGCGGATGTACCGCACCGGCGACCTCGTGCGGCGGCGCGTGGACGGGCGCATCGACTTCATCGGCCGCGTCGATCACCAGGTGAAGCTGCGCGGCTTCCGCATCGAGCTGGGCGAGATCGAGGCGGCGCTCGAGTCGCAGCCGGGCGTCACCCAGGCGGTGGTGGTCGCGCGCGAGGATCAGCCGGGCGACGTCCGGCTGGTGGGCTACTACAGCTCCGGGCTCGAGCTCGACGAGGCCGCGCTCAGAGCGGCGCTGCGGGCGGATCTGCCGGTTTTCATGGTGCCGTCGCACCTTGTCCGGCTCGAGAGCTTCCCGCTCACGCCGAACAAGAAAGTCGACCGCAAGGCGCTGCCGAAGCCGCAGCGGGTGTCGCGGAGGCCGAGCCTGCCGCCGTGCCGGATCTGGCACCCGTCGTTGCACCGGGTCCGGCACCGATGCACGTTGTCCCGGACGGTGGTCGGCTGCAGGCGCGCATTGCCGAGATCTGGTGCTCGGTGCTGGGCGTGGCGCAGGTTTCGGGGTGTGACAGCTTCTTCGACCTCGGCGGGCACTCGCTGTTGGCGGTGCAGGCGCATCGCGCGATCCGCGACGAACTGGGCGCCACTGGGCTCTCGATCACAGACATCTTCCGCTTCCCGGTGCTCGCGGATCTGACGGCGCGGGTCGCGGCGCTGATGGCAGCCGCCACCCCGGAGCCGGTGACCCAGGAGCCCGCCCGCGCCCCGGTGCAGCCCGCCGCCCGGGTGGCGGCGCCGGTCCCGGTCGAGCGCGCGCAGGCCCGCTCCGACGCCATGGCCCGCCGTCGCGCCATGCGGGCGCGGCGCAGCGCCTGAGCCGTGACGGTCGCGGCTCTCGACAGGGCGCTGGCCGCTCTGGATCTGCCCGCCGGGCTCGGCCGGGCGGTCTCGGGGCCGGTCTACGACCTCGGGGCGCTCTTCCCCGAGGAGCGCGCCGCCGTCGCCCGCGCAGTCCCGTCGCGGCAGGCGGAGGTCGCCGGCGGACGGCAGGCCGCCCGGCACGCGATGGCGGCGCTCGGCCTGCCGCCGTGTGCCGTGCCGATAGGCGCCGACCGCGCCCCGCGCTGGCCCGAGGGCGTGGTGGGCAGCATCACCCATGACGGTGGGCTCTGCCTCGCCATCGTCGGACGGTCGGAGGCGTGGCAGGCCATCGGCATCGACCTTGAGCGCGATGCGGAACTGTCCCCGGAGATCGCCGCCGAAATCGCCACCGAGACCGAGCTTTCGGCCCTCGCCCCACTGTCCCGCGGGCGGGCGGCGGCGCGGGTGTTCAGCGCCAAGGAGGCCGCCTACAAGGCGCAGTACCCGCTGACGGGCTGCCTCTTCGGCTTCGACGCCATGGCCGCCCATCTGCCCGACGGCGGGATGCGCATGTGCGCCGACACCGGGCTCGGGAGAGGCGCCGCGCTGCCCATGCAGCAGCACCTCTTCGCCGGGCGGGTGCTGTCGCTCTGCCTGATGCCACGCCCCGCGGTTCACGGATGAGACACGGACTGTTTCCCATCGCCGTAGCAATTTGCATGGCAAAAAACCGGCAGTTTGGTTAACTTGCGACATGTAAGCGGCGCTTTTCCTGCGGGCCCGGCCGGGTTGCCCGGGCCATGCGGGACCGGGGCGTCGTTTTCCGTTCGCAGGGTGGGGGCCCACGTTGCGGGAGCAGTGACATGAACCAGTTTCAGTCGGTCGGCGAGCTGTGGGCGGCGCTGCGGCGTCGTGCGGCCCTGATCGCCCTGGTGGCCCTGATCGGCTGCGCCATCTCGCTGTGGGTCGCGTTCAACCAGACCAAGGTCTACGAGACCACCGCCGTCGTGCAGATCGAGGAGGGGCAGGTGCCCGACTCGCTCGCCGGCCCCTCGGCTCAGGGGCAGGACGCCTCGCGCCGCGTGCGGCTGATCGAGCAGCGGTTGATGTCGCGGGACAATCTCCTGCGCTTCATGGAAGAGCACCAGCTGTTCACCGCCGACCCCACGATGACGCTCAACGAGCGCGTCTTCCAGATGCGCAAGGCCGTGCAGATCGAAGAGATCCGCGCCGCCGGAAACAGCTACCAGCCGATGCGGGACGCGCCCTCGGGGCTGCTCATCACCGTGACGCTCGACGATCCGCAGAAGGCCGCGGATCTGGCGAACGAGCTGATGGAGACGGTGATCCGGCAGTCGCGCGACCGCAGCGTCGACCGTGCCCGCGACACGCTGGCCTTCTTCGAAGAGGAGGCAGCGCGGGTCGAGGCCTCTATCGAGGCGCAGGAGCTTCGCATCGCGGGCTTCAAGCAGGACAACGCGGCGGCGCTGCCGAACGGGCTCACCGCGCTGCGCGAGCAGCTCACCGCGTTGCAGGACAACGAGCTCGAGCTCGACCGCGAGATCGTCGCGATGGAGGGCAGCCCGACCCGGCAGCGCGAAGAGGTGCAGGCCCGGCAGGTGGCGCTTCTGAAGGAGCAGAAGGTGCTGGTGCAGAACCGCATCGCCCAGATCGAGGAAACCATCCGCAACGCGCCCGAGGTCGAGCGCGCGCTCTCCGGGCTCGAACGCGAGCTGACGCAGCTGCAGGAGCAGTACAACGTCATTACCCGTCGCAAGGCCGATGCCGAGATGGGGCAGATGCTCGAGGACCGCCAGCAGATGGAGCGCTTCGAGGTGCTCGAGACCGCGCTGGTGCCCGAGGTCCCGGCCTCGAGCAGCCGCAAGAAGATGGCCGCGATGGGCGCCGTGGCGAGCCTCATCGCCGGCCTCGTTGCGGGGTTCGTGGCGGAGCTCGCCAACCCGGCGATCCGCAGCGCTGCTCAGATGGAGCGGGCGCTCGGGATCCAGCCGGTGGTCGCGATCCCGCCGATCCGCACCAGCCGCGACCGGCGCGGCAAGGGGCTGCGCCGGTTGGGCCTTTTCGCGCTGCTCGCGGCGGCGCTCTGGGCGGGGCTGCATTTCTCCGGGTCGCTGGTGCCCTGGCAGGGGCTCTTCGGCAAGTGGCTGCCGCGCGCGGCGCAGGGCTGATCCTGCGGCTGTTCGGGATGATCTTGCCCCGGGGGCTGATCCTGAGAGGGCGTGGGGCTGACCTTGCTGCGCCGGCTGCGGGCGTCAGTAGGTGTACTTGTCGAGGCTGGTGCCTTCGGCCTTGTTGAGCACCATGCCGAGCAGCGGGGTGTTCTTGCCGAGCAGGCGTTCGACCTCGCGGACCTCCTTGTCGGTGGTGAGCCCGCCCCCGATCACCAGCAGCACGCCGTCGAACAGCGGGCGGAAGGCCATGACGTCGTCGAAATAGAGTGCCGGCGGCAGGTCGAAGAGCACCACGTCCGGCTGCAGCATGGTCTCGACCTGCCGCAGAGTTTCGGCGGTGCGCGGCGTCTGCAGCAACTCAGAGGCGTAGGGCTCGACCGCGCCGTTGAAGCCGAAGGCGATGTTGTGCCCGGCGTGGATGGCGTTCTCACCCATGCGCACGAGATGGCGCTCGGGCGGCAGCAGGCCGCGCAACATGTCCCCCATGGAGCCCGGATCGCGGAAGCCCATGATCTTGTGCAGGGTCGGGCGGCGCAGGTCGCAATCGAGCAGCAGCGTCCGGCAGTTCTGGTGCCGCGACAGGCTGATCGCGAGGTTGGCAGCGGTGAAGGTCTTGCCGCAATCCTTGGTGGGCGAGGTGATGGCAACACGCTTCCAGCCATGATCGGCGAGCCCCTGCAACAGCTTGGTGCGCAGGATGTCGAAGGCGGCATGCGCCGGGTCCTGCCGCGCGGCGGTGACGATGCGGTTACGCTCGAGGTGGCGGGCATCGACGGAGAATTCCGCGAGGTCGTGCCAGCCACGCTGTTGCAGCGGCGCGGGTGACTGCGCGGCCCGGGTCGCGACGGCAGGCGCCGCCGGTCGCGGGGCGGTCTGGCCACGACGGGCTTCGGCCCGCGCGGCCTCGGCGACGCGCTCGGCCTCTGCACGGCGGGTCGCCTGCGCGGCGGATGTCTTGGTCTCGCGCCGGGCGAGACGTTCGGCGCGGGTTGCGAGCGGTTCGACCGGGGCGATGTCCTCGTCGGGGAGGTCGTCCAGCGGGCGGTTCCGGCGCCGGAACCTGCGGCGTTCGGTCATCGTCATGCCACGCACCCCGCCACGACGCGGCGCGCGCCGGAACGGCTGTCCCGGCGCGCGCCCGGAGCGAAGGAATGCGTCGAGCTGACCATCTGCATCTGCCTGCCATGTGCCCGTGCAACACGGGCCTTCCGTTAACCTTGAGCCGTTAGACCAGACGATTCTGTCAAGAATAAGGTCCGGCCGGGGGGATTGTTGACGAGGACGCGGGGCCCGGACCCCGCTCAGAACCCCATGAGGTTGGCGTGTGTGATCGCCTGCGCCACGAAGGCCGAGCGGTCGGTCTCGGGCGACCAGCCCAGCATCTTCTTGGGCTTGTCGTTGGCGAAGGGCGAGAAATGCGCCCGGCTCTTCCAGTCGGCGCGCGACGGCCGCACCACGCCGCGCTTGCGCAGGGCGTATTTCTTCAGCCCGTATTTCACCGCGTCCGAGAGGTAGAAGGCGGTGAGATTGCCGCTGCTCACCCGGATCCGGGCGCCCAACGCCTCGTGGATGGCGTCGAAATAGCCGCGGGCGGACAGCAGCGGCTCGCCGATCAGGTTGAAGCTCTCTCCGATGGCCGAGGGCCGCGCGGCCATGCGCACCAGCCCGTCGGCCACGTCGTCGATGAGCACGAAGGGCAGGATGTTGTCGCCCGGTCCCCAGATCCGCACCGCGCCGGCGCCATGCCAGCGCCCGATGCCCCAGTGCTGCAGCGGCCCACCGTGGCCCACGACGATGCCCGGCCGGGCGATGGTCAGCGGCAGCCCGCGCTGGTGGTGCAGCTTCATCAGCTGGCGTTCGCATTCGGCCTTGGAGCGGGCGTAGAGGTTGCGGTCGGACATGTCGTCGGGAAAGGGCGTGTCCTCGGTGATGGTCACGCCCGGGTCGGACATGTCGTAGGAGGCGATGGTGCCGGTATAGATCAGCCGCTTCACTCCCGCCTGCTCGCAGGCCATGCCGATGCGGGTGGCGACGCCGACGTCGTTGACCAGCGCCTCGGCCCAGGTCCTGTCGAGCGACTTGGCGAGGTTGAAGACCACGTCGATGCCCGTCATCGCCTCGGTCAGCCCGTCGAGATCGTTGAGCGAGACGCCCACGGTCTCGACCGCGTCGGGCAGGTCGGGGAAGGGGCCGGAGCGTCCGCGCGACAGCACCCGGACGTCGTGCCCGTCAGAGACCAGCCGCCGGGTCAGGGCGCGGCCGATGAAGCCGGTGCCGCCGATGACCATGGCGGTGGGCCGGGGCTTGCGGGTCTGCACGGCGGGCGCCTTCACCGAAAGCGCCGCGGGCGGGATCAGCGCCAGCGCGTCGTCGAGCGCCTGCATCACCGTCACCGCGCTGCTGCCGCTGAACCGCGCGTCCTGCGGGCCGGAGAGCCGGGCGTAGATCGCCGCGTCCATACCCCGGAAACTGAGCGCATAGGGCCCCTTCTGGTTCAGCGACAGCGCCTGCGTCAGCGCGTTGCGACCGCCCTCGCGCAGGTGCTGCCAGCCCAGGTCGAGCTGCTTGCGGAGCGGGTTCACCACGAGGTCCGAGCTGTTCTCGCGCTCGACCACCAGCACGTCGCTGGCGAAATCGAGCCGTGCCCGCCCCGAGGAGCCGCGCAGCGTCACCGAGCGGTCGTCCTGGGTTTCGACCAGCGACACGGTCAGGGTGATCTCGACCCCGCCGGCGCGGGCGAGAATGCGGAAGGCCTGCGGGCGCGGGTCTTCTCCGGGCAGCATCACCGGCCGGGCGGCCTCGGCGAAGCGGATCTCGGGCGCGCCGAAGAGGTCGACGACGAAGGCCATCAGGTGCGGCCCGACCTCGAGCAGCAGGTTGCGCGGTTCCCGCAGGAGCCACAGGTTGAACGGCCCCGAGCGCAGCGGCGAGAGCGGCAGCGCGTAGCTGATCTCGCAGGCCGAGAGGCGCCCGAGCGCGCCGTCCTCGACCAGCCCCTTGAGCCGCTCATAACCCGGCAGCCCGAGGAAGTTGTGCCCGGCGTGAAAGCGGCGACCGGCGGCCTCGGCGGCGGCGAGGATCTCGCGCGTGTCGGCGACGCTTGTCGCCACCGGTTTCTCGACCAGCACATGCAGTCCGGCGCGCAGGCACTGGATGGCAAGCGGCTTGTGCAGATGCGGCGGCGTGAGGATGTGGACGGCGTCGCAGGTGCCGCTGTCGATCAGCGCCCCGACAGAGGTGAAGGGCTGGGCGCCATGGGCCTCGGCCATGCCGCGGGCGGCGGGCTCGGAGACATCGCAGATGGCGGCGACCCGGACACCCGGCGTGGCGGTCAGGGCATCGGCGTGCCAGGTGGCGATGTATCCGGCCCCGATCAGGCCCACGCGGATGTCGGACATGACAAAACCTCTCAAGTTCTACTTGTATTCGATGATGCGCATCTGCGCGTTCCGGCCCCGGCGCCAATGGTAGGTCGCCATGCCGATGAGGTTGGGAATTTTCGACAGCGCCAGCAGCACGCCGTGACGCAGCGCCTCGCCGCGGGGCAGCCCCTCGCGCCGGAGGCCCCGCACGGTGCGCAGGTAGTTCGCCGCGTAGACCGCCAGCCCGAGCGGCGCGAGCGGCCACCACAGCAACCCGCCCGCGATGACCAGCGGCAGGGCGAGGCCGTAGACCAGCACGCGCCTGCGTTCCTTCGTGAAATACTCCCGATGCAGGGCGCCCACCTGCGCGAAGCCGTGGCCGGTGCGCACGGCGCGGGTCCACCACTGGCCGAAGCGGTGCATGTCGGCGTCGTGGCGGGTCATCTCCTGCGGAATGCGCTCGAGCCGCCAGCCGGCCTTGCGCAGCCGGGTGCAGAACTCGTCGTCCTCGGCGGCGATGACGGTGGGATCGAAGCCGCCCACCGCGCGGAAGGCCTCGGCCCGGACCATCATGTCGCCGCCGCAGGCGAGGATCTCGCCCGCCGGGCGGCGCCATTCGAAATCCGCGAGCTGATTGTAGAGGCTGGCGTTGCGGCGGATCTCCGAGCGCCAGCCGGTCACCAGGCCGGTCTCGGGGTTGTCCTCGAGATGCGCCCGCGCCCGGCCGAGGTAGCCCGGCACCAGCGCGCAGTCGCCGTCGATGAACTGGACGAACTGCGGCTCGCTTAACGCCGCGAACCCGGCGTTGCGGGCGCGGGCGGCACTGAAGGGGCAGCCGAGGTCAAGCGCGACGACCGTGGCCCCGGCGCGGCGCGCCTCGGCGCGGCTGTCGTCGGTCGAGCCGCTGTCCACGTAGACTACCTGCCGCGCGGCGCCCCGGATCGAGGCCAGCGCGGCGACCAGCCGGGCGCCTTCGTTGCGGCCGATCAGCACCACGTCGACCGGGGTCATGGCCGGGCCTCCCGCCCTGGCGGTGTGCGGCCTTCGGCATAGGCGGTGAAGAGCGCCGAGAGGCGCGCAGCCTCGCGGTGGATGTTGAACTCGGCCTCGACCGTGGCGCGGCCCGCGGCACCCATGGTGCGACGCCCGTCCGCGCTGGCCAGAAGCGCGTCGATGGCCCCGGTCAGCGCTTCCGCGTCGCCGGGCGGCACCAGCAGGCCGCTGTCGCCGTGCCGGACCAGCTCGGGGATGCCCGCGATCTGGGTGGTGACCACCGGCACGCCCGCCGCCATCGCCTCCATCAGCACCACCGGCACGCCCTCGGCGAAGCTCGGCAGCGCGAAGACATCCGCCTGCGCCAGTGCCTCGGCCACCTCGGACTGGCTGCGGTAGCCAAGGAAGCTCACGCTGTCGCCCAGCGGCTTTGCCTGCGCCACGAGCGCCGCCCGCTCGGGGCCGTCGCCGATCAGCACGAGGCGCAGCGCCGGGTGACGGGCCTTCAGCGCCGCCACCGCCTGAAGCAGGATCGGCACGCCCTTCACCCCGGCGAGCCGTCCAACGAAGAGCAGCGTCTGCCCGTCGTGCGGCGCGGTCCGGTAGCGGTCGGGGTCGATGCCGCAATGGACCACGTGCAGCTTGTCCCAATGCGCAGGCGCGGCGAAACACATGAGCTGCGCGCGGCAGAAATCGCTGATGCAGGCCACGAAGCGGGCCCGCGCGGCCTTCTCGTCGATGCGCCAGAGCCGCGGGTCAAAGAAGATGTCGGGCCCGTGAATGGTGAAGCTGTAGGGGATGCCCGAGAGCGCGCTTGCCAGCATCGCCACCGTGCAAGAGGCCATGGCGATGTGGTTGTGCAGGTGCTCGACGCCCTCGCGGCGCAGCCGGGCGGCCAGCACCGCGGCCTCGGCGAAATAGATCAGGTTGTAGGCCCGGCCCTTCACGCCCCGGGGCGCCGTCCGCCACGCCAGCTGGAGCGCCGAGAGGTAGCGGCCCGGATGGCGCAGCGCCCGCAGATGAGCGCCGAGCAGGGTCAGCGGGTTGCGCGCGGCGGCGAGGAGCTTGAAGGTGCGGGCGTGTTCCTCGCGCTGTTCGGGGCCGACGAGATGCTCGGCGCCGGTGGTGCGGATCGAGCAGGTGAGCACCTCGTGGCCCAGCGCCCGCAGCGCCGCCACCTCGCGCTGGATGAAGGTGTCCGAGGCGCGGGGGTATTCCCCGGTGAGATAGGCGAGCTTCGGCAGGGTCATGCACGGCCCTCCAGCGAGCGGCGCAGCATTTCCTCGAAGGGTGCGTCGTCCTGTCCTCCGAGCCGTGCGCGCAGGGCGGTGTTGGGCCATTGCAGCGGCAGGATGCGGGCACGCAGCACCGGCTCGCGCAGCAGCCCCGGCAGGTGCGCCGAGACCGGGCGCAGCGCGCGTGCGAGCCCCAGCCACGCGGTCCAGGGCAGCGACAGCGCCACCCGCGGCCAGCCCGCAGCGCGCCGGTGCGCCGAGACGAACCGGCCACGCGTCGGCAGGTCGTCGTCCACCACGTTCAGCGCCTCGACGCCCTCGGGGGCGGTGAGAGCGGCAGAGACCAGCGCCTTCGCCACTTGCGTGACATGGGCGAGCGGCAGCGCGCCCTCGGAGGCGAGCGTCAGGTGCAGGGGCATCGCGTCGACGCCGTTGAGCGCGTGCCACGTCCGGCCCGGCCCCCAGGCCGCGCCCGGCCGGATCAGCCAGAGCGGATGCCCCGAGGCGCGGCAGAGCGCCTCCTGCGCCAGTTTGGCATTGGCGTAGGGATCGGGGCCGCGCCCCGGCGGGCAGAGCGCCGCGCCCTCGTCCAGCACCGCGCCGGGGGCGGGGAGGGAGAGGTCGTAGACCGCGATCGAACTTACCAGCACCAGCCGCATCGCGGGGGGCAGCGCCTCGAGCAGGTGCCGGGTGGCGGCGAGCGCGTCGGCGGGGATGGCCCGGGCGTCGGCGCCAGGATGGGCGGCCGCATGGATGACCGCTCCGCAGCCCTGAGCCGCCTTTGCGATGGTGGCGACCGAGGCCGGCTCGGCGAGGTCGCAGGTCAGCACCGTGACGCCCGTGTCACCCGCCCAGTCGCCGCACGTCCGGCGCACCAGAGCGGTGACCTCGAGCCCCCGGGCGCGGGCCTCGGCCACCGTGGCGCGACCGATGAAGCCGCCGGCGCCCGTGATCAGAAGGCGGGTCACATCGCCCATGGCATTGGCTCCATCGGGGCGCAGCGCGTGTTCATGGCCTGCGCCCCCGAATGTTCGCCCGCGTTCTGGATCGCCAGCGTGACCTCGGTCATGTGCAGCGCGAAATCCGCCGAGAGCCGGCAGGGCCGGCCATCGCGCAGCGCCTCGAGCATCTCGGCGGGGCCCAGCATGAAGTTCATCGCAGCCGCCCCCCAGCGCTTCACCCTGGGATGGGTCGGGCCGCGCAGCCTGACGCGCCGGGGGAAAGGGTTCTCCATCAGCCGCCGCCGCAGGGTGAGGCGCTTCGCGAATGTTACCGGCGCTGCGTTGTCCCACGCGGCGTCGCAGCGCAGCACGCCCCTGTCACCGACGATGCGGATGGAATGGTCGTGCGGGGCCACGATCGAGCAGGTCAGCCGCGCCACGACACCGCTTTCGAAGAACAGCGTGGCGACCGAGAGGTCGGGCGCCATCGCGCCGGTACCGGTCTTGTCGGGGATAGTCTCGGCGCTGGCCGCGACCACGGTGCGGACCGAGCCGAACCAGGCGATGAGCCAGGCGAGGTAGTAGCCCGCGTGCTCGAGCGTGCAGCCGACGCGGAACTCGTCCTCGTAGGGCCAGGGCGTGCCGGTCTCGGACAGCCACTTGCGGTGGGCGGCCTGCGGGATGAAGCCGTCGTCGAGCTCGGCATAGACCACCCGGGGCGTGCCGGCGACGCCGTGGCGCAGTGCGTGGCCTAGCGTCTGCGCCGCCTCGCCCAGCACCGAGCAGGGGGCAGAGGCTAGCAGCAGGCCGCGCGCCTCGGCCAGCGCGTACAACGCCTTGGCCTCGTCTAGGTCCATCGCCAGCGGCTTCTCGGAATAGACGTGGAGGCCGGCCTCGAGACAGGCCCTGTTCAGCGCGTAGTGGGCGTCGGGATTGGTGAGGTTGAGCACCAGTGATCCCTCGGGCACCGCGGCGAGAAAGTCCTCGAGCGTGTCGGCGCGGGGCAGCTTCCAATGCGCGCAGAATCGCTCCAGCCGGGCCGGGTCGCGGTCATGGACCACGGCGACCGAGATCCCCTCCATGGACTGCAGGGAGCGAAGGTAGAGATCGGCGACAAACCCGCAACCCAAAAGGGAAACCTGACGCATCACGCGGTCCCTCGCGGGGCGCGCGCAATGGTGGACATCCCGCTTCTGCAGGGCGTTGGAGAGGGGGTCATGACGGTCCTACTCACGATTCCGGAGGGGCTCCGGTGTTTACCTTCCATCAAACAAATTTGACGATATTTCGGCAGAACCCTGATCCTTTGGTGCGGCGTGACAAAGAGGGCCGGTTTTGCCCGCTACACGCTCCTCGGTCGTGGTGCCGCGCATCTTCCGTCTGGTCGCCCAACCTTCGCCTTAGTTCTTGGTTAATCGCGGTTTCGGGGGCGTGGAAGGATGCGCGTTTCATGGATTTCAGGGTGTCCGGTGACCGGGTGTCGGTTAACGTTCCCACCTGGCCGGCCCTGCAGGCCCGCGTGTCCGAGCGCCTCGCCACAGGGCAGGGATTTACGCTCGCGACGCTCAATCTCGACCATATCGTGAAGCTGCGCGGTTCGCCCGCGTTCCGGCGCGTCTATGCCCAGATGGACCTCGTGACCGCGGACGGCAATCCCATCGTCTGGATGTCGCGGCTGGCCGGTCGCCGGGTCGAGCTCATCCCCGGCGCCGACACCATCCTGATGCTGGCGCGGATCGCCGCGCGGCAGGGCGTGACCGTGGCGCTGGTCGGCAGCACCGACGACACGCTCGCCGGTGCCAAGGCCTATCTCGAGGGCGAGGTGCGCGACCTGCACATCGTCGAGACCATCGCGCCGGCCATGGGCTTCGATCCCGCCGGGGCCGATGCCTTGCGGATCTTCGCGCGGCTCGATGCCTCGGGCGCGCGGCTCTGTTTCGTCGCGCTGGGCGCCCCCAAGCAAGAGATCTTCGCCGCCGCCGGTCGTGCGCAGGTGCCAGGGCTCGGCTTCGCCTGCATCGGCGCGGGGCTCGACTTCTTCGCCGGCACCCAGCGACGGGCGCCGGGCTGGGCGCGGCGCTTTGCGCTGGAATGGCTGTGGCGAATGGTCGGCAGCCCGCGCCGGCTGGGGATGCGCTACCTGCGCTGCCTCGTGATCCTGCCGGGACAGATGCTGCGCGCCATGGTGTCGCGCTTCCGCTCGCCGCAGCACTGAACGGCGATTTCAGCTCAACTCAGGCGGCGCGGCCGCCTGCGCCGCAGCAGGAGCATGTCGCGGATGCGTCCCTTGAGGCCGCGCGGCGGCAGCACCTCGGTATCGCATTCGAAGACGGCCCCCGTCAGCGCCGGGTCGAGCCTCAGCGCCAGTTCGACACCCCAGCGCGCCGCCTGTTCCGGCGCCAGCCCGTCGGGGATGCCCATGTCGGTGCGCAGCACCCCCGGCATCCAGTCGCCGATAACGATGCCAGGAAAGCGGTCGCCGAGATCGGCGATCAGCGCGCGGGTGAAGATCCGCGCCGCCCCCTTGGACACGGAATAGGCAGCGGCGGTGGGCAGCGGCGACAGGTCCGCGAAGGTCGAGACGTTGAGGATGCGGCCGTGCCCGGTCTCGCACATGTCGTCGAGCGCGGCGCGGCTGCAGTTCACCACGCCGCCGAGATTGATCGCGACGCTTTCCATGAAGCTCTCGCCGGTCTCGTCGAGGATGTCGCGGTGCGGGTAGACCGCGGCGTTGTTGATGAGCAGCGCGATGCGGCCGTGGCGCTGGCGCAGCGTGGCGAAGGCGTCGCGCACCGCAGCGGCGTCGCTCACGTCGAGCACCAGCGGGAAGACGCGGTCGGGGGCGCGGGCCTGCGTTTCCTCGAGCGCGTCGCGGCGGCGGCCGATGCCCACGACGGTAAAGCCGTGCCGCGCGAGGTCCAGCGCCAGCGCACGGCCCAGCCCCGAGCCGGCGCCGGTCACGATGGCGATGCCGTCCTGCGGGGCGAGCCGGGTCATGCGGGGTCCCTCGTGATGGCGTCCGCCACGCGCAGGGCGTTGGCGGCGATGGTCAGGCTGGGGTTCACGCCCATCGAGCTGGGCATGAAGGAGGCGTCCGCGACCCAGAGGTTGCGCAGCTGGTGCGACCGGCAATCCGGGTCCAGCACCGACTGTGCCGGATCGTGGCCGAAGCGCAAGGTCCCGCTGGGGTGGCCGAAGTTGAGCTCGGGCCCGAGCCCGAGAAACATGCGCCGCTGGCCGCGAAACGCGTGGGCGATGGCGCGGCGGAAGGCCTTGCGCCGGGCCTCCAGCTCGGGGTGGATGTCGTAGCTGACCGCAAGGCGCTCGGGCCGCGCGGGGTCGTGCAGGACGCGGTTGCCGGGGTAGGGCAGGTCTTCCATCAGCCCGACGAAGATCTGCGCGTGGCCGAACAGCCTGGCCGCCACCGCCGCCGGGATCCGGGTGAGCGGGCGCAGCCCCGGCACGCCCGCGAAGCGCGAGCGCGCCAGCATCAGGCCGAGGTAATGCACGATCTCACCGTAGGAGGCGCGGATGCCCATCGCCTGCACCATGCCGAACCGGTTGCCGTCGCGCAGGCAGAGGTCGCGCAGGGCGATGGCCTTGCTCGGGCCGCTGTCGGGCGTGCCGCGGTGCGGCCAGAGCGCGAACATCTCGTTGAGGTGGAACATCAGGTTCCTCCCCACCAGCCCCGAGCCGTTCGCGGCGCCCTCGGGCCAGTGCTCGGAGGCGGAGGCGAGCAGCAGGTTGGGCGACCCGAGCGCACCGCCTGCCAGCACCACGTGACGGGCGGTGAAACGGTGGGTCTCGTCGCCGATCCGGGCCTCGACGCCGGTGACCCGGTCCGCGTCGCCCAAAAGGCGGGTGACCCGGGCGCGGGTGACCAGCGTGGCGTTGCCGGTGGCGAGCGCCGGTTCGACCCCGGCAGAGCGGCCGTCCATCTTGCAGCGGTTGGGGCACTTGGTGCCGAGGCAGTTGAGGCAGCCGCTGATGCGCTCGATCGCGGTGTGGGCGAGGTAGGGGTGCAGCCCGTTGGTGCGGAACGCCGCCATCAGCGCGGTGTCGACGGCCGAGGGCGGCGGCGGGGGCAGCAGCGGACCGGCGGGCTCGGGCGACAGCGGGTCGGGGCTGCCGCGCAGGCGGTAGAGCCCGGCGGCGCGGTCGAACCAGTCGCGCATGGCGTCGTAGCCCACGGGCCAGCCGCCGGTGGGGTGGGGCTGGTCGGGCAGGTCGTCGAGGTCATGCCGCGAGGGCCGCTCGAGCGTCGCCGCGTAGAACACCGACGAGCCGCCAACCCCGGCGCCGAGCGGGGCGTGGAAGCGGCTCTGCTGACCGTCGAGCGTGACCTCCAGCGGCTCGGGCCAGAGCCCGCGGACTAGCCGTGCCTCGGGCAGAGGGGTGTCGGACAGGCCGCTGCGCTCGGCCCGGCGGCCGGCGCCGCCCATCTCGAGGAACAGCACCCGCATCCCGGCCTCGGCCAGAGCCCGGCCGGAGGTGCCGCCGCCGATGCCGGTGCCGATGACGATGGCGTCCCAGTGCGTTTCGCTCGCGGCATGGCTCACGAACCGGCGCCCCCGTCGTGGGCGAAGACCGGGGCAAAGAGATCACGAAGGTCGCGGGCGGCGGTGTTGGTCATGTGATTGTTGTCGAAGTAGTAGCCCTTGCCGTCAACCAGCGCGTGGCAGGCGAGGTCGTCGCAGAGCCGCGGCCACGGGTCGATCAGGGTGACGGCACCGGCCTCGGCCATGGCGCGCCACGGCGCTTCGGAGGCGGCGACGCGCTGGGCGAGTTCGGCGCGCAGGATCTCGGGCCGGGTCACCGGCGCCCGTGCCAGCGGCCAGTCGCGGTGGGCGGCCTCGCGCGCGGCGAGGCGGCTGTCGTACTCGGCCAGCTCGGGCGGCTGGCGCAGCACCACCACCTCGTCGAACCAGTCGAGCAGTTCCGAGACCGTGGTGCCGGCGGCGGCGTTGACGATGTCTTCCTGCAGCTCGTCGATGCGCGTCGGTGTCTGGTGCGGGTGAATGGCGATGGTGTTGGCGGCGTCGAGCCCGATGCCGGTGCCGCTGGCGTAATAGGTCCAGCGCCCGATCAGCAGGATCTTCTCGAGCCCGGGCAGGCTGCCGAAGCTCTGGCGGATCTGCAAGTTGGCGTTGCTGCAGGCCGTGTCCTCGGCCGGGGTGGCGGCGCTCTCGACCTTGTGGATGCCGAAGAGCGGCGGACAGCCGGCGCGCCAGAGGATGAGCCCGGGCGCTGCGGCCTCGTGCGCGGCGAGGTCGAGCCCTTCCCTGAAGGCGCGCACGTGGCTGTCGCCCCAGACCAGCACCCGGGGCGGGCCCTCGGGGCCGATCGGACAGACCTCGAGCCCCTCGAGCGGGCCGTCGTCGGGGGTGTGGCAGCGGCTCCAGTCCTGCAGGAAATCCGCCGAGGCGGCGATGTGGGGGCGCACGTCGGGGCCGAAGCGGTCGGGCATGCCGTCGGTGCGGTAAAGCCAGAACCCCAGCGCCGGCGCCGCCGCCGAGGCGGTCACGGTGCCGCCGAGGATGACGAGCCCGGGCAGCCGCAGCTGCCGCGCCGGGGTCTCGACAAAGCGCCACGACAGCCAGGCGAGCAGCGCCGAGAGCGCCATCCACGCCATCGCCTCGGCAAGGTTGGCGTAGCCGCCGCGCAGGTAGAGCGATAGGGTCAGCACCGGCCAGTGCCAGAGGTAGAGCGAATACGAGATGCGGCCGACGAAGACCGCCCTGCGGCTCGACAGCAGCCGGTTCACGTGGTTGCGGCCGCAACCGTTGGCGAGCAGCAGCACGGTGCCCAGCACCGGTACCAGCGCCAGCGCGCCAGGGAAGGCATGCCCCGCGGGCATGGCGACAACCGAGACCAGCACCAGCGCGAGGCCGAGGTAGCTGAGGAACCCCGAGCCGCGCCAGCGTCGCCCGGTCTCGCACCCCCAGATGGCAAGGAGCACGCCGCTCAGCAGCTCCCACGCGCGGAAGGGGAAGAGGTAGAAGGTCGCGGTCTGCAGGCGTGGCGTCAGCGCGATGCAGGACGCCAGCGAAGCGGCCCAGCAGGCGACCAGCGCGACCAGCAGCACCCGCCGGTTGCGCGCGAAAAGCAGGATGAAGAGCGGCAGGAAGATGTAGAACTGTTCCTCGACCGCCAGCGACCACGTGTGCAGAAGCGGCTTTTCTTCGGACACGGTGTCGAAATAGCCCGCCTGCCGGAAGAACAGCGCGTTCGAGAGATAGACGGTCGAGGCGATGAGCTGCTTGCCGAACTCGCGGAACTCGAAGGGCAGCAGCAGGGCCCAGGCGAAGACCGCGGTGACGAAGGCCATGGTGAAGAAGGCAGGGGCGAGGCGCCGGAAGCGGCGGATGTAGAACTGCGACAGGCGGATGCGCCCGGTGCAATCGTATTCGCGCCAGAGGATGCCGCCGATCAGGAAGCCCGAGATGACGAAGAACACGTCGACGCCGACGAAGCCGCCGCCAAGTCCCGGCACGCCGAAGTGGTAGAACAGCACGCCCAGCACCGCGACGGCGCGGAGCCCGTCGATGTCGCTGCGGTAGGGCAGCGTGCCATGGCCCGCGGCAGGGGCGGATGGGTCGGTCTGGGTGGCCTCGGCCTGCATCATGATCCGCTACCCGGGTTCTCCGGTCTGACTGGTGCGCGCCGATCCCCGTCGCCGCATGTTGCGGGGAGCATATGGCGAACTGGGGCAACACGAAGGCAAGGAGGCGGCGGGGCGGAGGTTATTCGGCAAGTGTTTCGCAATCGTCAACTGCCGCGGGGGCTCAGAAGACCTTTGGTGCCGGGCCTGACGGGTCCTGCCGCAGCCAGTCGTAGACCTCGGCCACCTGCGCGGCCTTGCGTTGCCATGTGAACTTGTCCTGCACCCGTGCCCGCGCCGCCGCCGCCATGGCGGGCAGACCGGAGGGATCGAAGGCAAGTGCCGTGAGCGCCGCGCCCATGTCGCGGACGATGCCCTCGCGCCGGCCGCAGGGCACCTTGAGCCCGGTACCGGGCGCTACCAGCTCTCCGGGTCCGGCGTAGTCGACGACCAGCGGCACCACGCCCAGCGCCATCGCCTCGAGCACCACGCCGCCGCCGAACTCGCGGATCGACGGAAAGGACAGGAGGTGGCAGCGGGCCATGATGTCCTGCACCTCGTGGTGCGCTTTCCAGCCGTGGAAGGTCACCGCCGCGCCTGTGCCGGCGCGCGCGGCCTGCGCCTCGAGATCCGCGCGCATCGGGCCGTCGCCGATCACCTCGAGCCTGAGACGCCCGACGCGCAAAAGCGGGGCGGCGGCGTCGAGCAGCATGTCCGGCCCCTTGTAGGGCACTAGCCGTCCGACGAAGCAGGCGCGCAGCACGCCGGGTTCGGGCGCGGCGACCCGGTTGAACCGCGACGGATCTATGCCGTTCTCGGGCAGGTATATGGTCTTCGGGCGGTGGCGGGCGGGGATCTCGCCCTCGGTGTGGCGCGAGCCCACGAGCACCGCCGCCGCATGGCGCAGCGTCGCGCCGCGCCCGGGCAGCAGTTTGTAGCCCGAGCGCAGGTAGCTCAGCCATTCCTTCTCCCGCCGGCGCTCGGCGTCGAAGCCCTGCGGCCAGGGGACCCCGCCGTTGAGTGGCCCGAGCACGAAGGGCACGCCCGCCTTGGCGCAATGCCCCGCCAGCGAGGACGAGATCGTCGGCGACAGCGGCGTGATCCGGTGCACCACGTCCCAGTCGCCGGCGCGAATGCCGCGGCCGAAGCGCTGCCAGACGAGGCGCTCGAACCACGGGTAGGCGATGGCGTTGATCGCCTGCACCATGGTCCAGCCCTTGCCCTCGCCCATGCGCAGCCGCTCTGCCAGCGCCCAGAGCGGGCGGGCGATGGCCTCGGAATCGATGGCGGTGAAGTCGCGGCCCTCGGTGAGCCCTGCGCGCAGGAAGGCGTCGCGGTTGCGCACCTGCGTGACGATATGCACGTCGGCGACCTCGCGAAGGGCCGAGGCGAGCGACCAGCCGACCAGCGGCACGCTCACCCATTCCGGGTTGGCCGCCTCGGCGATGGCAAGAACGCGGGGGCGCGTCGGAGAGGTCGTCACGGCCACCGGCCCCTTACATGATGGATTGCCAGCCCGGCGTCCTGCCGGGGGCGGGGCCCTGCCGCAGCCGGGCGCTGCGCAGGGTCTCGGCATAGCCGGTGAGCGCCCCCGCCAGCAGCCATGTGAGCGGCGTCAGCGTGGCGTTGGGCAGCATGTCGAAGATGTTGATCGCCAGGAGCAGCGACAGCGGCGCGATGAAGGGCGAGATGGCGTCCTCGCGCGCGGCCATGGCCTCGCGCCAGAGCAGCAGGAGCGGCAGCACCAGCAGGCCGAACTCGGCGAGGAAACCGACCCAGCCGTAGACCCCGATGACGATGATCCAGCGCCCGTCGGTGACCGTCAGGCTGGCACCCGAGACCGGGTCGAGGATCTGGTTCCGGCCCCAGCTGCCCCAGCCGAACACCGGCTTCTGGTAGGCGCGGTCGAGCAGGACGTTCTCGTTGTCGAAGCGGAACTCGAGCGAGTAGGAGCGCTCTTTGTCGAATTGCGACACCGCCGCGAGGATGCGCTCTTCGGGGACAAGGTGGGCGCCCTTCATGACCGGGTAGCCGATGGCCAGCAGGCCGATCAGGATCGCGACCTTGATCTGCATCTGGCGGCTGGAGAAGACCACCATGGGGATCGCGCCCACGGCGAAGATCAGCGCGCCCAGCGACTTCGACAGCACAAGGATGAGGGTCAGATAGAGCGCCGCCGCCACGGTCCTGAAGGTGTGCATCCGGGCGTCGAGCCGCCACAGCGCCAGCGCCGCCACAGCGGAGGTGAAGATGAAGAACGCCACCCAGAGCCCGTGGTAGAGGAACACCACGGGGCGGTAGCCGTTGGCGCGGATCGATTGCCCGAAGAGGTGCTGGTAGTAACCGTAGATCCAGCGGTTGAGCTGCGGCGACAGGCGCATCTCGATCAGCATTGGGACCGAGTAGATCAGCCCGCAGACCATCAGCGCCAGCAGGAAGTAGCGCTGGGCACCGCCGTCGGCGAGGTACTGGCGGGCAAGCAGGAAGGGCAGCACCAGCAGGAACTGCTGCACGACCAGCGCCAGCGCGTCCTTGATGCCAAGCCCCGGCAGGCCGATCTGCCCGAAGAACACCGGGTCGGTGTTGGTCATCGCGGTCATCACCGGCGACAGCACGAAGGTGATCATCAGCAGCTTGCCCACCGGCGATTGCGGCAGGATCAGCCCCTGCGGCCCGTATTTCCACAGCACGAAGGCAAAGGCGGTGAGCGCGGGGATGTTGTGCTTCACCAGCGGCGGCGCGAGCGGCAGGTCAAAGGCGGCGGGCGGCTCGGGCAGGAACAGGTAGCCCAGCATCAGCGAGAGGATCAGGGCCCGATCCACCGGCAGCCGGCGGAACAGCACGATGGTGACCACGGGCCACACGGCCAGCATGAGATAGGCCAGAGGGTTGGGCATACGGATGCTTCGCTCACACAACAACTTGCGACATTCCGATGGCCCCCCATGCCCCGGAATGCGGATTGACCATAGCAGGGGCGGCGCGGCCTGTCGCCCTCGGAACTCGGCGCACGGACGGCGGGGCAGGGCGATGTGGCAAATTTCACCAATCCCCCGCGGTGTCCCAAAGGGCCGCTTTGCGGGTCATGATCTTGCCGCATTGCTTTGCCAGACCCGGGACGGGACCGGAATAGTCGGGATTTGAACGGTGTCGGAGCCGCGACTGAACATCGCGTACCTGTGCGATTTCTCGCCGCTGGATCCGTACATGTATTCGGGCGGCAACAGGCATATGTACGAGGCCCTGTGCAGGCACGCGGGCGAGGTCACGATCCTGCCGCAGGGCTGGGGCGCGGCAGAGCCGTTGCGCCGCGCCGTCGCGCGCCTGCCGGACAGCATGTCCCTGCGCCTGCGCTGGCGCACGCAGTTTGCACTGGCGCCGGTGGTGGCGCGCGCGCTTCGGGCCGAGCTGTCGCGGTCCCGCTACGACGCGCTCTTCTGTGCCTATGCGCTGCATTCTCTCAGCGGGCTCGCGCCGCCCTATCCGATGGTGACGGCGTTTTCCTCGGACGCGACCCAGACCATCTACCGCACCTCCGAGATCGGGCAGGCCCATCCCTCGCGCTTTCCGGGCGGGCGAAGACTCGACGCCTGGGTCGAGGCCCGCGAGCGCCGGGTGCTGCGCGGCACGGACCTGCTGTTCTGGCCCTCGCGCTGGCTTCGCGACGCGGCCGAGGCGCGCTACGGCCTCCGCGTCGGGCAGTCGCTGGTGGTGCCGTGGGGCGCAGGGCTCAGCGCGCCGCCCGCCGATGTCAGGCCGCCGCCCATCGACCGGGACCGCCCGCTCGAGCTCCTGCTGGTGGGGCGCGACTGGCGGGCCAAGGGCGGGCCCATCGCCTACGAGACCATGCGGCTGCTTCGCGCCCGCGGGCTCGACGCGCGGCTGACGGTGATCGGCTGCGAGCCGCCCGACGCGCATCGCGACGATTGCGTCACCGTGCATCCGCAACTCGACAAGACCGTGCCCGCCGATGCGAAGACCTTCGACCGCTGCTTCTCGCGGGCGCATTTCCTCGTGCAGCCCTCGTACGAGAGCTACGGTTTCGCCTTCTGTGAGGCCTCGGCGCACGGGCTGCCGTCGCTTTGTCTCGACGTGGGCGGGGTGCCGGTGCGCGACGGTGCCAACGGCCACGCCCTGCCGCCAGGCAGCGGGCCGCGCGACTTCGCCCAGCTCATCGAGAGCTACGTCGACAGCCCCGGAATCTACGGCTCGCTCGCCCGGGCGGCGCGGGCAGAGTTCGAGGAAGCGCTGAACTGGGACGCCTGGGGGCAGACCGTGGCCCGGCATCTGCGCGCGGGCGTCGCGGCGCTGCGCCGCTGAGCCGCGGGGGATCGGCAACCGCAGCGGTCGGCGCGTTTGGGCCCGTCGTCCACAAGTCGGTGCGAAGGTACTGGTCAGATTGAGTTTGTCGCCCTAGCCTCTGTCTCACGGAGGCCCCATGACAGCTGAGACGCAGATCGAGCTAGCCCCACGGGTATCGGACGAGATCCGCAAGACGACGTGCTACATGTGCGCCTGTCGCTGTGGCATCAACGTACACCTCAAGGGCGGCAAGCTCGTCTACATCGAGGGCAACCGCGACCACCCGGTCAATCGCGGCGTGCTCTGTGCCAAGGGCTCCGCCGGGCTGATGCAGGCGACCTCTCCGGCACGCCTGCGGGCGCCGCTGCGCCGGGTCGGGCCGCGCGGGTCGGGCACCTTCGAGGAGATCAGCTGGGACGAGGCGCTCGCCACCGCGGTGTCTTGGCTGAAGCCCCTGCGCGAGACGGCGCCCGAGAAGCTCGCCTTCTTCACCGGGCGCGACCAGTCGCAAAGCTTCACCGGCTGGTGGGCGCAGCAGTTCGGCACGCCCAATTTCGCGGCGCATGGCGGGTTCTGCTCGGTCAACATGGCGGCGGCGGGGATCTATACGCTCGGCGGCTCGTTCTGGGAGTTCGGCGCGCCCGACTGGGAGCACGCGCGCCTGCTGCTGCTCTTCGGTGTGGCCGAGGACCACGACAGCAACCCGATCAAGCTGGGGCTCGCTCGGCTGAAGGAGCGTGGCGCGAAAATCGTCGGCGTGAACCCGATCCGCTCGGGCTACAACGCCATCGCCGACGAATGGGTGGGGATCACGCCGGGCACCGACGGGCTCTTCATCCTGTCGCTGGTGCACGAGCTTCTGCGGGCGGGGAAGATCGACCTCGAGTTCCTCGCGCGGTTCACCAACGCGCCGGTTCTGCTGGACAGCGATCCCAGGTCTCCGGACTACGGGCTCTTCCTGCGCGACGACGAGGGCCGGCCGCTGGTCATCGACCGGCACAGCGGCAAGGCCGCGCCGTGGGATGCCGAAGGTGTGGAGCCCGACCTGCGCGGTCGCCTGCGCCGCGCCGGGATCACCCACCGCGCGGCGATGTTCGACCTCGCCGAACGCTACCTCGATCCGGCCTATGCGCCCGAGAAGGTGGCCGAGCGCTGCGGCATCGCCCCCGACCAGATCCGGCGGGTGGCGGCCGAGCTCGCCCGTGCCGCCTTTGACGCGCCGGTGGTGCTGGACCGGCCATGGACCGATTTCCGCGGCAAAGAGCACCGCACCAAGCCGGGCCGCCCGGGGGCGGTGCACGCCATGCGCGGCATCTCGGCCCATGCCACCGGCTTCCAGACCTGCCGGGCGCTGCACCTGCTGCAAAGCCTGCTCGGGGCGGTCGAGACCCCCGGCAGCTTCCGCTTCAAGCCGCCCTATCCCAAGCCCGCCGAGGCCCACCCGCGTCCGCATTTCCGCGCCACCCCCGGCCAGCCGCTGGACGGGCCGCACCTCGGCTACCCGCTGGGCCCAGAGGATCTGGCGCTGAAGGACGACGGCAGCCCCGTCCGCATCGACAAGGCCTTTACGTGGGAGACCCCGCTGTCGCCGCACGGGCTGATGCACATGGTGATCTCGAACGCCGCGGCGGGCGATCCCTACCGCATCGACACGCTGTTCCTCTACATGGCCAACATGGCGTGGAACTCGTCGATGAACACGCGCGGCACGATGGAGATGCTGACAGCGCAGGACGAGGACGGCGAATATGTCATCCCGCGCATCATCTATTCCGACGCCTACAGTTCGGAGATGGTGGCCTATGCCGACCTGATCCTGCCAGACACCACCTATCTCGAGCGGCACGACTGCATCTCGCTGCTCGACCGCCCGATCTCGGAGCCCGAGGCCGCGGCGGATGCGATCCGCTGGCCGGTGATCGCGCCCGACCGCGACGTGCGGGCGTTCCAGTCGGTGCTGCTGGACCTGGGCGCGCGGCTCGGGCTGCCCGGCATGACCAACGCCGACGGCAGCGCCACCTATGCCGATTACGCCGACTACATCGTCAACCACGAGCGCAAGCCGGGCATCGGGCCGCTGACGGGCTGGCGCATGGGGCCGCACGGGCTGACCCACGGGAGGGGCGGGCCGAACGCCGCGCAGCTCGACAGCTACATCGCCAACGGCGGCTTCCACGCCGAGCATATCCCGCCCGAGGCCGCCTATTACAAGCCGTGGAACCGCGCCTATCAGGACTGGGCCGTGGCCTTCGGGCTGCTCGACAAGCCGCAGCCCTATCTGATCCAGCTCTGGTCCGAGCCGCTCCGCCGGTTCCAGCTTGCCGCCGAGGGGCAGGGGCCCCGGCAGCCGCCCGAGCATCTGCGCGGCCGCATCCGCAGCACGCTGGACCCGCTGCCGGTCTGGTATGCGCCGATGTCGGACGCCTTCGAGGACCCGGCCGAGTATCCCGTACACGCGATCACCCAGCGGCCCATGGCGATGTATCATTCGTGGGGCGGCCAGAACGCGTGGCTGCGGCAGATCCACGGGGTCAATCCGCTCTACCTGCCGACCTTCTGGTGGGAGCGGCTGGCGTTGTCCGACGGCGACTGGGTCCGCGTCGTCTCGAGCCACGGCGAGATCACCGTGCCCGCCGCGCACATGGCGGCGCTCAACAAGGACACGGTCTGGACATGGAACGCCATCGGCAAGCGCAAGGGGGCGTGGGCGCTGGATGCCGATGCCCCCGAGGCCACAAAGGGGTTCCTGCTGAACCACGTCATCCACGAGCTTCTGCCCGCACGCGGCGACGGGCTGCGCTGGGCCAACGCCGACCCGGTCACCGGGCAGGCGGCCTGGTTCGACCTGCGCGTGCGGCTCGAGAAATCCGCCGCCCCCGACCAGAGCCAGCCGGTCTTCGGCCCGATCGGCTCTGTGGTGGGGCAGGGACCGGGGGAAAGACCATGAGAACGGGATCGTATTCGTCGCAAGCGCTCGATTGTTTCCCGCTTGCCGCCAAACTCCTGCCGGAAAGCGGGCGCAGCCTTGGCCTTGTCACGGCGATGGAGGTTGCGCATGAGACAGTCCGACAAGATCCGCATCGGCCGCGACCCGGAGGGGGGCGGTCGCGAGGAACCGGGCAGCTACCGGGGCGAGGGCATCTGGTCGTGGTGCCGCGAAAGCAACACCGCGCGGGAACTGCCCCGCACGGAGGAGTTCGTCGACACGCTGAAATGGGTGGGCGCGGGCTATCACGCCAGCCTGCCGCGGCTCTATCGCGACTTCGGCCTGTCCGAGAACAGCGGCGCGTGGGAGGTGTTTCCCGACCACGGGCTCTTCAAGGTCACCACCGGCTCGGGGCGGAGCTGGTTCGCCGAGTATGGCCTCGTCGCGTCGTGGAACCACGAGACCCACAGCTGGCTCTGGGCCTGGGCCTTTCCGCGCGACTGGCAGGTGCCGCCGCCGCTGATCACGGCCGCGGGCCGGACCTGCGCCGTGGGCCACGAAATGGGCTGGGCGCCGCTGGTCGAGCCGTCGCTGCTGGTCAACGAACGCGAGGCCTGGGCGCTGACGGCGCTGGCCGCGCATGTCTCGGAGCTGCCGCTGATCTACCGCGCGCGGGTGAACGAGGTGAACACGCACTACTTCGCCATGTCGACGCCGGTCTGGGCCAGCTGACCAAGCGGAGGGGGGCGCGATGACGGCGCTTCCCGACCGCACCGA
The DNA here is from genome assembly GCF_011806505.1 of Salipiger sp. HF18. Lineage (NCBI taxonomy): Bacteria > Pseudomonadati > Pseudomonadota > Alphaproteobacteria > Rhodobacterales > Roseobacteraceae > Salipiger > Salipiger sp. HF18. Next base: position 30,745 of record NZ_JAATOS010000009.1, read on the forward strand.
ACGCACGCTGGGGCTGGTCATCGACCTCGACACCTGCGTCGGCTGCCACGCCTGCGTCGTCGCCTGCAAGGGCTGGAACGATCAGGGTTACGGCGCGCCGCTCTCGGATCAGGACCCCTACGGCGCGGCGCCGCAGGGCACCTTCCTAAACCGCGTGCACAGCTACGAGGTCACGCCCGCGACCGGCCCCGCCCAGCACGTGCATTTCCCCAAGTCCTGCCTGCATTGCGAGGACGCGCCCTGCGTCCCGGTCTGCCCCACCGGCGCCAGCTACAAGCGCGTCGAGGACGGCATCGTGCTGGTCAACGAGGACGCCTGCATCGGCTGCGGGCTCTGTGCCTGGGCCTGCCCCTACGGCGCGCGAGAGATGGACCTCGCCGCGGGGGTGATGAAGAAATGCACCCTCTGCGTTGACCGCATCTACAACGAGGCCCTGCCGGAAGAGGACCGCGAGCCCGCCTGCGTGCGCACCTGTCCCGCCAAGGCCCGCCATTTCGGCGACCTCTCCGACCCCGATAGCGCCGTCTCGCAACTGGTGGCCGAGCGCGGCGGCATCGACCTCATGCCCGAGCAGGGCACCCGACCGGTGAACAAGTACCTGCCCCCGCGCGACCGCGACGGCTGGGGCGAGGACAGCGACGTGCTCGCGCCCTTCCTGACGCCGGTGGCAGAGGAGCCGCAGGGCTTCCTTGGCTGGCTCGACAGGGCGCTGGGGAAACTCTGATGCATCCTGCCCGTTCGCTGCTTGCCTTCACCACCTTCTCCGGCATGGGCTTCGGCCTGTTGTTCTGGCTGGGCATCGACCCGACGCCGCCCAAGGGCTGGGTGGCGCTGGCCTTCTTCGCCATCGCCTACGCGCTCTGCCTCGGCGGGCTCGCCGCCTCGAGCCTGCACCTGCGCCGCCGCGAGCGCGCGCTGCGGGCCTTCTCGCAATGGCGCACCAGCTGGCTCTCGCGCGAGGCCTGGGGGGCGCTGGCGGCGTTGACAGTCTCGGGTGCCTACGCGCTGCCGCTGCTGATCGGGGTCGGCGTGCTGCCGCTGGGCTGGCTCGCGGCGCTGCTGTCGCTCGCCACCGTGGGCGCAACGGCGATGATCTACGCGCAGCTCAGGACGGTGCCGCGCTGGCACCACTGGTCGACACCGGCGCTGTTCCTCTTGCTCTCGCTCACCGGGGGCGCGCTGCTTTCGGGGCGGGTGCTGATCTGCAGCCTCCTGCTGGTCGCCTCTGCGGTGCTGCAGGCCTGGGGCTGGTGGGGCGGCGACCGCCGCTTTGTCCGCAGCGGCACCACGCTCGCCAGCGCCACCGGGCTCGGCGACCGCGGCACGCCGCGCGCCCTGTTCCCGCCGCACACCGGCAGCAACTACCTGCTCGACGAGATGGTCTTCGTGGTCGGCCGCCGCCATGCCGCCAAGCTGCGGGTCATCGCGCTGGTTCTGATGTCGGGCCTGCCGCTGGTGTTGCTCTACCTGCCGCCGCCGCATCTCTTCGGGCTGCTGGCCCTTGTCTCGCACGCCGCGGGCGTGCTTGTCTCGCGGTGGTTGTTCTTTGCCGAGGCCGAGCACGTGGTGGGCCTCTACTACGGGAGGCGCTGAGTGTCCTTTCTCGCCGGGTTCGATGCCCGCTGGCAGGATGCCGCGGACTACCTCGAGGCGCTGCGCCGCGATCTGGGCGAGGGCCGGCGGCTCGACCTGCTGCCGGGCTACCTTGCCGACGACGTGACCTCGCAGGACGGCGCCCGCACCCTTCATGGCCCCGAGGCGGTGGGCACCGCCATCGCCGCCCGTCTTGCCGCGCTTCCGGGGCTGAGCCTCACGCGTGAGGAAACGCTCTGGGCCGCCTCGGCGCAGAACGCCTTCGCCGCCGCGCAGCGCTTCCAGTGCGTCGGGCGCCACGACGGGGCGGGGCTCTACGGCCCGCCGACGGGGCGGACCCTGCGCTACCTGACCATGACCGAGAGCCTCTGCGCCTCGGGGCGGCTGCGGGCGGAATGGGTGCTGCGCGACGAGGCGGCCATCCTCGCGCAGATCGGCTGCAGTCTCGAGGACGGTGCGCGCTGGCGCCTGTCGCAGATGCCGGAAGAGGCACCTGAGGCTCCGCATGCGCCGGCCGATCCCGGGCGCGGCAACGACGACGCCTGGGGCCACACGCTGGCCGATCTCGTGACCCGCATCATGGGCGGTGAGCTGTCGCTGATCGCCCGGCACTACGACGATGCGGCCGAGCTGCACCACCCGGGCGCGGTCACCGGCTGCGGTCCCGCCGAGGCCGAGGCCTTCTGGGTTGGGCTGCGCGCTTCCTTCCCCTCGGCCAGCTTCCGCGTCGCGCATCTGCTCGGCGCCGAGGAGCCGCTTTCCCCGCCCCGCGCCGCGATCCGCTGGAGCCTCGCCGGGCGGCACGACGGCCATGGCGCTTTCGGGGCGCCCACCGGCGCCGAGGTCACGGTGCTGGGCATGACGCAGGCCGAGTTCGGCCCGGACGGGCTGCGCCGGGAATGGACGCTCTACGACGCGCCCGGCGTGCTGGCGCAGATCCTGAAGGGGCGCAGCTGAGGCGGCCTCAGCCCTTGCGGCGGAAGAGCCCGCGGATGCGGCCGCCCGCCTCGTCGAGATTGTCGCCCACATCCTCGAGCACCGGGTCGATGCGCGCCTCGCGGAAGCGCCGCCAGCGCACCCAGATCGCCCAGCTTACCGCCACGAGCAGCGTCAGCAGCACGATGTTGAGCCAGGGGATGATGCGCACGTCGGGCCCGTCCACCGGGCGGATGCTCACCACGTTGGGGTAGACCGAGAGAAATTCGTTGCGCCAGCCGTAGTGCTTGATGACCACCCATTGCGGCGCCGCCGCGGTCGAGCGCAGGTCCGCGGCCTCGGCCTGCAGGTTCGAGGTGTCGAACTTGAAGTAGGGCGGCCAGCCCCAGCCGGTGTCCTCGTTGCGGTAGACCATGACCTTGTCGTTGTTCAGCCGGGTCTGGATGAAGAACACGTCGCGGCCGGTGAGGTTGACGTTCTCGCCGGTCGAGGCATTGGCCCAGAACAGCGCGTTCTCGCCGGGATCGATGCGCTTCTCGTAGGTGTCGGTGATCCGCGCAACGTCATGCTGCGGCAGGGTGTAGTGGAGGAATCCCGCGACCAGCACCCAGAAGGCGATGATGACGAACCATTTCACGTAGCGCATGACGGACCCCTAGTTGAAATTGGTGAGGTAGGTGATGAGCGCTATAAGGCATAGCGGCAGGATATACACGCCCAGGATCAGCTTTCTGCGCAGCGACCGGTCGTAGTGTCGCAGCCCGTCGGCGACGAAACGCTCGCGGCTGCCGGGGCCCTGTGCCTCGTCCCATTCCTGCCCGAGCCGCCGCCGCCGCACCCGGCGCGACCACAGCGAGAGCGCGGCGTAGATCACCGTGAGCACGGCGAAGCCGATCAGCAACAGGCGCAGAAGGGCGAGCATGGGGGCTCCTTGTTCGGGGAACGCTCTGGCCTTCCACCTGCACAGGCCCGGGCGCGGAAATCAAGTCGCCGCGGCGGCGCGCGGCTGGTCAGGAAAACCGCACCTTGCGGGATCACGGTCGCGTGTGCTCTCGTCGGGGCGAGCCCATTTCACACGTAGAGGTATCCCATGTACCGCAGCATTGTTCTCGCCCTTCCCGTCCTCGCGTTCGCCGCCGTGCCGCTCCACGCCGACGAGATCTCCGACACCCTGCAATCGGCCATCGAGGCCTACGAATCCGGTGACGTGCAATACGCGCTGGAAGAGCTCGATTACGCCCGCTCCAAGCTGCTCGAGCTGAAGACCGACGCGCTCTCGGGCTTCCTGCCCGAGGCCCCCGAGGGCTGGACCCGCGAGATCGACACCGAATCCAACGCCGCCATGGCGATGATGGGCGGCGGCGTCTCTGCGCAGGCGGATTATACCTCGCCCGAGGGCGAGCATTACGGCCTGCAGATGTTCGCCGACAATCCGATGGTGGCCAGCATGTCGGCGATGATCAACAACGCCGGCGCTATGGGTCTGAAGACCGACCGCATCGGCCGCCAGAAATTCGCGCTGCAGGACAACCAGACCATGGGGCTCATCGCCAACCGCATCCTGATCCAGCTCGAAGGTCCCGACGCGGACGCCCGCAAGATGCTGCTCGAATCCATGGACTTCGAAGCCATGGCAAACTTCGGCAACTGACCCGAAACCGAAGGGCGCGGCCCACCGCCGCGCGCTTCCACACCGCGACAATCCCGGCCCCGGCAAAACCGCCGTCCCTAAAGCCACCCCCGGCACACCCGACCCTCCGCCAGAGCCACCTCCACCCTTCATCTTGCCAGGCAAACTCCGGGGGAGTCCCGCAGGGACGGGGGCAGAGCCCCCTCCCACCTCAACGCCTCTAGACGACGTTGAAAGCCGGGCCGTAGGGATAGCCGGTGATGTTCTCGGCGCCCTCTTCGGTGATCACCAGGATGTCGTGCTCGCGGTAGCCGCCGGCACCGGGGAGGCCTTCGGGGATCGTCAGCATCGGCTCCATCGAGATCACCATGCCGGGCTCGAGCACCGTGTCGATGTCCTCGCGCAGCTCCAGCCCCGCCTCGCGGCCATAGTAGTGCGACAGCACGCCGAAGGAGTGGCCGTAGCCGAAGGTGCGGTACTGCAGCAGCTCGCGCATGGCGAAGAAGGCGTTGATCTCCTGGGTCACCTCCGAGCAGCGCGCGCCTGGCTTCAGGAGCGACATGCCGTATTCATGTGCGGCGACATTCGCCTCCCAGATCTTCAGCGACGCGTCATCGACCTCGGCCACGAAGAGCGTGCGTTCGAGCGCGGTGTAGTAGCCCGAGATCATCGGGAAGCAGTTGAGCGACAGGATGTCGCCGCGCTGCAGCCGGCGCGAGGTCACCGGGTTGTGGGCGCCGTCGGTGTTGAGCCCGGACTGGAACCAGACCCAGGTGTCGCGATACTCGGCGTCGGGGAAGCGCTTCGCGACCTCCAGCTCCATGGCGTCGCGGCCGGCCATGGCGACGTCGATCTCGCGCACGCCCGCGCGGATGGCGTCGCGGATGGCGTAGCCGCCCACGTCGGCCACCTGTGCGCCATGGGTGATGAGCGAGATCTCGGCGGGGGACTTGTGCATGCGCTGGCGCATCGTCGCCGGGGCCACGTCGACCATGACGAGGGGTTTCAGGAAATCCTCGAGCAGGTCGCGCTGCGCCAGCGTCAGGTGGTCGCCCTCGTAGCCGATGGTCCGGCCCTCACCGGTCACCGACAGGATCGCGCGCCAGTAGTTGTTCCGGGCCCAGTCGGTGTAGGTGATGTTGTCGCCGTGGCAGCGTCGCCACGGCTGGCCGGCGTCGATCCCGGCCGAGATCGTGACGCTCTCGGTCTCGGTCACCACCAGCGCGTAGGGGCGGCCGAAGCTGCAGTAGAGGAAGCCCGAGTAATAGGCGATGTTGTGCATCGAGGTCAGGACGCAGGCGGCGACGCCGGCCTCGTCCATGCTGGCGCGCAGCCCGGCGAGGCGCGCATCGTATTCCTGCGCCTCGAACGGCAGGATGCGGTCGCCCTGGTGGAAACGATAGAATTCGGGACGGTCCATGGTCGGCCCTCCTTTGAAGTCGCGGAGGGCCGGACCCGACCCTGCCGCAGTGGCAAAGCAAGGTCCCGGCGTACAGGACAGGTGATGCGGGCGTGCCTGACTCGGCACCGGCGACGCCATCGCCTGCCCGGGCCGATGATGCGACGGGCGCCGCGATTTGGCAAGCGTCCTGCGGGGCGGACTGCGGCGTCGTGAAACGGTCACATCGTGATGGCAGAAGGGCGCGACGCCCGGCCGGGGCGATTGCCCGGCCGCGCGGCATCGCAACGGACATGGCACGCCACGCATGACACCCCCTTCCGGGAGACCCCCCTTGTTGCTGATCGTCGGGCTGGATCACAGCGGCACGACGATCCTCGACCTTGCGCTCGGCGTCTCGCCGCAGGTCCAGGGCATTGGCGAGGCGCTGCGCATGTGCAACCCTGGCGCCGCCGTCGGCAGCATGAGCAGGCTCTGCGAGGGCAGGGCCGCCGAGGTCACATGTTCCTGCGGCGGCACCGGCGCGGAATGTCCGATGTGGTCGCGGGTGACGCCGCGCCCCTTTGCCGAGGTCTCGATCGAGACGAGTTTCCCCGAACTGGTCGCCATGGCACGCGCGCTGCGTCCCGAGACGCGCTTCGTGCTCGACAGCTCGCCCAGCGGCTGGACCCATCTGCACCAGCTTCGGGGCTTCGAGCTCTGGGTCGTGCACCTGACCCGGGACGTGCGCAGCTGGACCCATTCCAAGCGCAGGCGGCGCGGCACCGGGCTGGCGGCGGCGCACTGGATCTGGTTCCGCGACAGCCGGCTGATCGAGCATCAGGTGGCGCGCCACGCCGACCACAGCATCGCGGTGGGCTACGAGGAGCTCGCGCTGCGCCCGCGTGAGACGCTGCAGCGGATCTGCGACTGGGCCGGGGTGGCCTTCGACGCGCGAATGCTGACGCCCGGCGGCCACACGGGAAGCCACGTGCTGGTGGGCAACGCCGTCTCGCGCAGCGGCAGCGGCGCGCGCGAGATCCGCTACGACGGTGGCTGGATGGCGCAGGCAGAGGCGCCGCTCTGGCAGGGGCTGCTGCATGCCGCCTGCGCGCGGCGCAACCGGCGGCTGGTCTATTCCAACGGCATCGTCCGACGCCGCGCCTGAGCGGCTAGTGGGACAGGGCGGTCACGCGGCGCTGCCGAGCCAGAGCTTGTACTGCAGCCGGGCGCCCTCGTTCCGGGCGAGGGCGAGCTTGTGGCGGAACAGCGCGAAGGCGCGCTGCGGGTCCCGGTGATCCTCCCAGTTGTCACCGGGGTCGTCGGCGCCGAGGATCTCCCAGCCGATGTCGCGGGGCGGTTCGTGCAGGATCATGGCGGCGGCCTCCATCAGCCGCACGCCCATGCCCCGCATCAGCGCGAAGCGCGCCAGCGCCTCGGCATGGGGGGCGGGAAGCCAGGGGGTGCCCGCGCCGGTCTGCGCCGAGGCGACCCATGCAAGCAGGGTCGCCTCGGTCGGCATGTCGTCCGGCGCCGGGCGTTGGTTCATACGCTGAGGCAGACGTATTTCATCTCGAGGTAGTCCTCGATGCCGTGGTGCGAGCCCTCGCGGCCGAGGCCGGACTGCTTCACGCCGCCGAAGGGGGCGAGCTCGGTCGAGATGATGCCGGTGTTCACGCCGACGATGCCGTATTCCAGCGCCTCGGCCACCTTGTACACGCGGCTCAGGTCCTTGGCGTAGAAGTACGACGCCAGACCGAAGATGGTGTCGTTGGCAAGCTCGATGACCTCGTTCTCGTCCTCGAACTTGAAGAGCGGTGCGAGCGGGCCGAAGGTCTCGTCGGTCGAGAACAGCATGTCCTTGGTCGCGCCGGTCACGATGGTCGGCTCGATGAAGTTGCCGGCGCCCTGCAGGGTGTCGCCACCGCCGAGGATGACCTCTGCGCCCTTGGACTTGGCGTCGGCGATGTGCTGCTGCACCTTCTCGATGGCCTTGGTGGTGATCAGCGGGCCAAGGTCGGTGCCGTCCTCGAGACCGTCGCCCACCTTCATCTTGCTGACCGCTTCCTTGAGCTTGGCGGCGAAGGCATCATAGACGCCGGCCTGCACGTAGATCCGGTTGGCGCAGACGCAGGTCTGGCCGTTGTTGCGGAACTTGCACATGATCGCGCCCTGCACGGCCGCGTCGAGATCGGCGTCGTCGAAGACGATGAACGGCGCGTTGCCGCCCAGCTCCATCGAGCACTTCATCACCTGGTCGGCGGCCTGCGCCAGCAGGATGCGGCCGACGCCGGTGGAGCCGGTGAAGGTCAGCTTGCGGACCTTCGGGTTCGAGCAGAACTCCTTGCCGGCCTCGGACGCGCTATTCGACGGCAGGATGTTGAGCACGCCCGCCGGGATGCCCGCACGCTCGGCCAGCACCGCGATGGCCAGCGCCGAGAGCGGGGTTTCCGAGGCCGGACGGCCGACGAAGGAACAGCCCGCGGCCAGCGCCGGGGCGGCCTTGCGGGTGATCATGGCGTTGGGGAAGTTCCAGGGCGTGATCGAGGCGGCGACGCCGATGGGCTGCTTCAGCACCATGATGCGCTTGTCGCGCTGGTGGCCGGGGATGGTCTCGCCGTAGACGCGCTTGGCTTCCTCGGCGAAGAACTCGATGAAGGACGCGCCGTAGGAAATCTCACCCATGGCCTCGGCCAGCGGCTTGCCCTGCTCGGCGGTCATGATGGTGGCGAGGTCCTTCTGGTTCGCCATCATCAGGTCGAACCACTTGCGCAGGACGTTCGAGCGCTCCTTGCCGGTCCAGCTGGCCCACTCTTTTTGCGCGGTGTAGGCGCCATCGATGGCACCGGCGATCTGTTCACGGCTGAGGTTGGCGACCTTGGCGATCACATCGCCGCGTGCCGGGTTGGTGACCTCGAATTCACCATCCGCGCCGGTGATCCACTCGCCGTTCACGTAGGCCTTCGTCTGCAGGAGGCTCGGGTCCTCGAGAAGCGACGGGAGATTGGTGGCGGTGTGGTCGAGCATGTCATCCTCCTAGAAATTCGCTGCTGCACAGGGCAGAGCATCTGTCGAGAAGGAAGTCTAGTATAAGCGCGGAGAATTACCATGGACCTCAGCGATGCCTACGCCAACGGGCCGTATATTGCGCAGGCCGAAACCTACCCGCCCCGTTGGAGCGAGGCCGCGCGCGGCTTTCGCGCGGCGCTGGCGGCCGAGGGGCGGCTGCGCGAGGGGATTCGCCACGGTGACGGTGCGCGCGAGGCGCTGGACCTGTTCCTGCCGGAGGGCACGCCCGAGGGGCTGATGGTCTTCGTCCACGGCGGCTACTGGATGGCCTTCAGCCGCTCGGACTGGTCGCATCTGGCCCGCGGCGCGGTCGAACGCGGCTGGGCGGTGGCGCTGCCCTCCTATGATCTCTGCCCCGACATCCGGATCTCGGGCATCACCCGCCAGATCGCGGCGGCGGTGACGGTGGCGGCGGGCGAGGTCGCCGGGCCGATCCGGCTTGCCGGGCATTCGGCGGGCGGTCATCTCGTGGCGCGGATGCCGGCGCCGGGGGTCCTGCCCGGCGAGGTGGCCGCCCGCATTGCCCACGTGATGCCGATCTCTCCGCTGTCGGACCTGCGCCCGCTGATGCAGACCGGGATGAACGCGAAGCTCGGGCTTGACGAGGACGAGGCCCGGGCCGAGAGCCCCGTCGCCATGGCTCCGCCCGCCTGCCCGGTGACGGTCTGGGTCGGCGGCGACGAGCGGCCGGTGTTCCTCGAGCAGGCGCGGTGGCTCTCCGAGGCGTGGGGCTGCGGCCTCGTGATCGACGACGGGCGACACCATTTCGACGTGGTCGACGGGCTGGAGACGCCCGACAGCGAGATGACCCGGACCCTTCTTCACAAGGCCTGAACGCAAGCAGTGAGCGTGCAACACAACCCCCGGGCGGCATGGCACGCCCGGGGAGTTCCGCGGCGGCACCCTTTCGCAAATCCGTAACAAATCCGTCACGCGGGCGTCACGCCCCGGGCCCATGGCGATTTCCGGAACCAGACAGGGGAACCTCCATGACTTTCCGCACGATCTGCCTCACCTCGGTGCTGGCGTTGACGGCATCCGCCGCCGCCGCCGAGATGAACTTCAACCGCATCGCCGCCTTCGCGACCCCCGACAACATGGGTGAGGGCGAGGACAAGGCCCGGGTGAGCTCGGCCGAGATCATCTACGCCACCGAGGACGGAAACACGCTGGTCTACACCGACAGCCCGCTGGGCGTGATCGGCCGCATCGACATCACCGACCCGGCCAACCCCAAGCCGCTGGGCAACACCCCGGTCGATGGCGAGCCGACCTCGGTCTACGTCCACGGCAACACCGTTTTTGCGGGGGTGAACACCTCGGAAAGCTTCACCGAGCCGTCGGGCAAGCTGGTGATGATCGACGCCACCACCGGCGAGATCACCGGCGAGTGCGCCCTCGGCGGCCAGCCGGATTCCACCGCCATGGCCAAGGATGGCAGCTTTGTCACCGTCGCCATCGAGAACGAGCGTGACGAGGACGCAGGCGACGGCCGCGTGCCGCAGATGCCCGCGGGCTACGTGGCGATCCTCGACGTGGTGGACGGCGTCGCCCAGTGCGACAGCCTCGTGAAGGCCGACGTGACCGGCCTCGCCGAGATCGCGCCCGAGGATCCCGAGCCCGAGTTCGTCGACGTGAACGGCGCCGGCGAGATCGTCGTGACGCTGCAGGAAAACAACCACATCGTCGTGCTGAACAAGGCGGGCGAGGTGCTGTCGCACTTCCCGGCCGGATCCGTCGACCTGACCGAGATCGACGCCACCGACGAGCGCGGCGCGCTGATCTTCACCGAAAGCCAGAAAGGCCGCCTGCGCGAGCCCGACGGCGTGCAGTGGATCGACGACGACCACTTCGCCATCGCCAACGAGGGTGACATGGACGGCGGTGCGCGCGGCTTCACCGTCTTCGCCAAGGACGGCACCGAGGTCTTCGAGGCCGGAAACAGCTTCGAGCACGCGGTGATCCGCACCGGCCACTACCCGGACAAGCGCTCGGACGCCAAGGGCGTTGAGCCCGAGGGCATGGAGTTCGCCACATTCGGCGGGACCCCCTACCTGTTCCTGCTGGCCGAGCGCGCCTCGGTGGTCGGCGTCTGCGACATGACCGACCCGGCCAACCCCGTGCT